>CATPBQ010000237.1 GCA_955652795.1 uncultured Steroidobacteraceae bacterium
CTGGCGGCGCCCTTTGCGCTGCTGGCGCTCAGTGCGCCGGCGCCGGCGATTTACTATCCGGCGATCGTCGTTGCGGAACTGCTGCTGTTCATGTCGACCGGCCCCATCAACGCGGCGATCGTCAACATCGTATCGCCGTTCGAGCGCGCCTCGGCCATCGCACTCAGCATGTTCGCCATCCATCTGCTGGGCGATGTGCCCTCGCCGGTGCTGATCGGGTACCTCTCGGATGTCGGATCGCTCGCGCGCGCGGTGCTGGTGGTGCCCGTGGCGATCGCGATCGGCGGAATCGTGTGGCTCCTCTGCGCAAGGGTCAGCGCCCGCACACCGGTCGCGGCGGCGGCGTGAGGCCGGCAGCCCGGGCGCCTGCAGGAGCGCTGCCCCCCGCGGCGCGTCCGCTCGCGGGGCTGGGCAAGCCGGACATCGAGAGGCGATTTGCGGCGGCGCTGCAGCTGGGCGACGGTGCCGCGGGCGCGCACTGCATTCACGAGCTGTGGATGCGGGGCGAGTTCGCGGTCAACATCGAGGCGGCCCTCGCCGCCTTGTGGGCGCGCGCCGCCGCGTCCATTCCCGACTGGTTGCCGATGCGCTACATCGAGTGGCTCCCCACGGCATACCAAGTGGCGCTCACCTTCAGCTGCGGGCGCACCGGCCGCTCCAATATCTATCTGGTGCTGCTCGACTACCCGGACCGCAGCCGGGGGCCCCACGGCCTGTACGTCGGCATGAGTCACTACGCCCCCGCGCAGCGCTTCGATCAGCACAAGGCCGGCATTCGCGCCGCCCGCAGCGTTCTCACGCGTGGCCTCGAAGTGCTGAACGGGCCGACCCTGCATCTGCAGCGTATCGCCCGGGCCGAGGCGGCGCGCATTGAAGCGCAGCTGGCGGACGCGCTGCGCGATGCCGGCTTGCTGGTGGAAGGCGGCCACTGAGTGCACGAACTCGCGGTGCCGCGGTGGCTACGCGCCCTGCAGCGCGCCTTCAGCGCGTGACGAAGGCGCGTTCGATCACGTAGTCGCCTGCTTCGCCGATGTGCGCAGAGAGGGTAAAGCCGCGCGCGTCCAGCAGCGCGCAGGTGTCCGACAGCATCGCCGGGCTGCCGCACACCATGATGCGGTCTGCCCCCGGGTCGAGCGCCGGCAGCCCGAGGTTTCGGGACAACCGCCCCGATTCGATCAGGGCGGTCAGACGGCCGCAATTCACGTTCGGCTCCCGGGTCACTGTCGGGTAGTAGCGCAGTTTGGTGCGCGCTGCAGCGCCCAGCAGCTCGTGAGCCCTGAGCGCCTCGATGCGGTGCCTGACGACGGCGGTCTCCCGCGCCCAGCGCACCCCGTGAACGAACACCACGTGCTCGAAGCGCTCGTAGACTTCCGGGTCCGTGATCACGCTCATGAACGGTGCCGCACCGGTTCCGGTGCTGAGCAGATACAGGCGCTTGCCGGGTCGCAGATCCTGCAGCAGCAGGGTTCCGGTGGGCTTGCGGCTGATGAGCACTTCGTCGCCTGTGCGCACGTGCTGCAGGCGCGAGGTGAGCGGGCCGTCCGGGACCTTGATGCTCAGGAACTCAAGGTGCTCCTCGTGGTTCGCGCTCGCGATGCTGTAGGCGCGCAGCACCGGCCGGCTGCCCACCGCCAGGCCAACCATGACGAACTGCCCGTTCTCGAAGCGCAGCCCGCGATCGCGCGTGGTCGTGAACGTGAATTGCGTGTCGGTCCAGTGCCGCACGCTCAGTACGCGTTGGGGTCCAATTGCAGCCAAGGTCCTCGCCTCGTGGAAACTCCCGGACGATGGTATCCGGCGCGTCGGCGGCTGTTGGATCTTTCAGGGCATGGACTCATAAGCGCCCGTTATGATGCTGCGGCGCCTCACCCTGGGCCGGTCGTTCCCCGGCGCTGGAGTCGGGGTTAGACTCGCCTACGTATGACGAGAGCCAGCACGACGGCCGGGGCCGCCACCGCAGCGGCATTGAGCCTGCTGGGAGGCAGCGCAGTCGCAGCACAGAGGCCCGCCAACCTGCAGCTCATCGCCGGAGCGCGCGTCGCAGTGGTGAGTCTGCTGGACGCCGAAGTCACGCATTTCCACGCATCCCGGCGCGTGCAGAACAGTTTCCTGAAGACCTACACGGTGGACTGGTCCGCCAACGCCATGCTGATGGAGGCGCTCACAGAGCGCTTGACGCAGATGGGACTGGTGCCGGTGGCGGCCGGCGCAACCGAGGCCCTCAGACGCGCGCGCGAGGCTTGCTTCCTCGACGCCGCGCTCGCCAAGGGCCTGCCCAAAGCGTGCGGGCCGCTGTTCGCACAACTCGCCGCCGCCGAGCACGTCGACGCCATCATTGTGATGGGGCCCGGCCGCAACGACTCCGCGCACGGCACCCGGCGCCGGGAGTTACCGGAATACCTGCGCGGCTGGTGCTTCGTGAGCGAGGCGCGGAGCGAGGAGGGCGCGGCGGACAAGGCGCCGGTGTTACTCAATCTGACCGAGCTGCTGCTGATCCGCCTTACCGCCCAAAGCGCGGAAATCAGCGCTCGCGAGTGGGGCGGGGATCAGGCGCAGACCTGGACGGGCTTCACACCGCCCCCCGATCTGAAGGACATCCCGGACCGGCAGTTCAGGCAGCTGCAGCCGCTGTTCGCCGCCATGCTCAAACAGCAGGCGAGCGGCGTGCTCGAGCACCTGCAGGTCACGCGCTAGCTGAGCTGCCGGCGCCTACTGTCCCGCTGCGAGCAGGCTCGCGTGACGGATGGCCCAGGCGCACAGCACCACGCACGCCAGTCCGAGCACGAAATACAACGCCGCGAAGCGCCGCTCGCGTTTCTCGAGGCCGTCCGCGCTCAGCGGCGCGATGAGGAAAGGCTCGCCGTTGGCAGGCTCGGATATGACGCTCACCCGCGCAATCGCCGATTACAGTGTCTGGCTCTGCGATGCGCGCGCCGCCGCCAGCCGCGCCGCTTCCCATTCCGCCGCGTCGAGCTTGCCGTCGTGGTTGACATCAAAGCGCGCCAGCAGCGCCTGTTGATCCTGCTTCCATTCGTGCAGCTTCGCGGCGGTGGCGGCATTGACATCGCCGAGCTCGGAATGCGAGCGCAGCTCGCCCATCACGCATAGATGATCGCCGGCGCTGAGCAGCCGCTCGGTGTAGCGCCAATCGCCGGCGCGCCATAGCGGGTTTGAAGACGGCGGGGGGCCCAGCGGGCGTGGCTCGGTGCCGTACCAGACACTGCGGGTGGTGGGAGTGATCTCCGCTCGCACCGGCCCCACCAGGCATTGGGCCTCAGCGTCGATCAACGCGAACAACTCCACGCTGGCGCCGCTTTCAATCGTGTGCCACTGCGAACGCTGGCGGTCACGCTCCAGGCGCGCGATCTCGTAGTCCCACCACACGCAAGGTCGGGCGCTCAAGGGGGCGCGCGCCGGGCTCGCTCCGGCGGCTGCGGCCCGCCCGCTGACCTTCACGTAGCCCTGCGCGGCGGAGCGAATCCGCACCGGCGGGGTATCGGCGACCAGCCGGTCGCGGCGCAGGCGGACGAAGAAGTTGTACAGCGCGAGCAGCGCGCCCGCCGCGGCCATGACTGCGGCGATGCCATAGTGCAGCAGCTGCGGGCCGACCATGCGAGGGCGCGGTGGTCAGCGCGAGAACGCCGCGCTCAGATCCACGTCACTCTTCTGATCGGCCTGGAAATGCAGCAGTTGCGCCGGCGGAAACTCACCCAGTCGCGCCACCAGCACGTCGGGGAAGGCGTCGATGCGGACGTTGTTGGTGTTGACGGCGTCGTTGTAGACCTCGCGCCGGTCCGCGAGCGCGGTCTCCAGGCCACTGATGCGCTCCTGCAGGTGGCGGAATGGCTCGCTCGCCTTGAGCTGCGGGTAATTCTCGGCGACGGCATACAGTCCGTTGAGTCCGCTGCGCAGCTCACGTTCCGCCGCACCCAGCGAGCCCGGGTTGCCGGAACTGCGGGCCGCATCGACACCGGCGCGCGCGCGCATGACGCGGTCGAGCGTGTCGGCTTCGTAGCGCATGTACTGCCGGCACACCTCGACCAGCTTAGGCAGCTCATCGTGGCGCTGCACCAGCAACACGTCGATGTTGGACCAGGCAAGTTTGACTGCGGCCCGCACGCGCACCAGGCCGTTGTAGACCCCGATCAGGTAGCCGACGAGGGCCACGATCAGGAACAGCAGAACCAGTAGCACCAGCATCGCAGGACCCCCGCTTGTAAAGGCGCGCGGGCCGAAGCATACCCCCCGCCCACCGGGCAGACGGAGACTTCAGTCACGGGGCGGCGGATGGCCGCGCCCCTTCCTGGCTGCCCGTGACGCGTATTTCCAGCTCGATGCCTGCGATGTCGTAACCCTTGCGGAAATCACGGATATGGCGCGCCATCCAGTCCTGCGCGGCTTCCTCGTCGCGCGCCTCGAGCGCCTCGACCAGGCGCCGGTGAGCGGTGCCGATGCGCGCGCGCGCCTGCGGCACCTTGTCGATCATGACGCGCAGCGAGGGCTCGAGCAGCTGCAGCAGCGGCTCCTGCGCCAGTCCCAGCACCGGGTTGTGAGTTGCCTGCCCGACGCAGCGGAACATTTCCGCGCTGCGATGCACCGCCTGCTCGGTATCGCCGCGGCCGGCGAGGAACGCCTCGGCGGCGGCCACGATGCGCTCGAGGTCCTGCGCGTTGCGGGCGCGCGCGGCGGCGCGCGCGATCGGGGGCTCGAGGATGGTGAGCGCCTCCCACAGGTCGCGCACCGTCACGTCGTGCAGCAGCAGGGCGTGGCTCACGCCCTCGGCCACCGTCTCGTGGTGCGGCCGGCTGACCGACATGAGCTTCGAGCCGGGGCGGCGCTGCACCAGGCCGCGGCTCTCGAGCTCACGCAGCGCTTCGCGCACCGTGGAGCGGTTGACGCCGAACTGCCGTGCCAGTTCGGTCTCCGAGGGCAGGCGCTCGCCGTCGCGCAGGGCGCGGCTCAGGACCCGCGCCCCGATCGCCGCCGCCACCTTGCGATAGGCGGGCTCGATGAGCAGCGGGGCGAACTCCACGCTCACGCGGCGGCCTCGAACAGCTCGCGCCCGATCAGCATGCGGCGGATTTCCTGGGTGCCGGCGCCGATTTCGTAGAGCTTGGCATCGCGCAGCAGCCGGCCGGCCGCGTAGTCGTTGATATAGCCGTTGGCACCGAGCGCCTGGATGGCATCCAGCGCCACGTGGGTGGCGCGCTCGGCCGCGAACAGGATGCAGCTCGCCGCATCGCGCCGCCGTACGGTGCGCTCGTCGCAGGCGCGCGCCACGGCATAAACGTAGGCACGCGAGGCGTTGAGTGCCGCGTACATGTCGGC
>CATPBQ010000238.1 GCA_955652795.1 uncultured Steroidobacteraceae bacterium
ATCATGAAGTGTTTGAGACTGTCTTTGGCGAAATCATGACTCTGCTGATTGCCTTAGAGTTCAACCACACTCTGCAGTACGTGGTCACGCGTCAGCAGAGCATCATCCAAATGCCCTGCTGGCCCTTGCGAGGAAGTTCATAATTTTGGATTTGCACACGGTCACAGAGGGTCAGCTGTTTGGCCTTGCAGCCGCTACACTGGCCTTGGGAGCAACCTATTGGCTCCTCAGAGAGAGGGCGGCCAACAAGGGGGCGAGCGGTGCCTAACCACCTAGGCGTTAGGTCACATGATCAGCGTCCGCGCCGCTGACGTCCGAGATGCGCCGCAACTCGTGTCGCTGATGCGAGAGCTCGGTTACCAGGTGACGCCCGATCTCATGGCTGAAAAGCTGCGTGCCCTTATGACGTCGGCTTCGGACAAGGTCATGGTGGCAACCGCTGATGATGCGCTGATCGGCTGCATTGGGTGCCATGTTCGGGAGCTACTACACGCTCCAGGACGTCTGGGCCGAATCACCGCGTTCTATGCTTCTTTGGGTTTCTCGGAATCGAATACGCGTTTCATAGAGTCGATTTGACCTAACTGGCGATTGGAGCGGACCGCGATGGACAAGGTAGCGTATGTGGGGCCGTATAACGCGGCCGCTCAATCTCATCATTAGGCGCCTGAGGCAAGGCCGATGAAGCTCACAGTCGCTCCTCTCACGCCAGATCGCTGGTCCGACCTCGAAGCGGTCTTCAATGCCAAGGGGTGTTCGGTCGCTCGTGGCTGCTGGTGCATGGCCTACCGTCTCAGCGGCTCACGCGAACCATTGCCACCCGGGATGACCCGCTCTCGAGCGAATCGCGCTGACCTCAAGGCGCTGGTCGATGCCGGCAATCCACCAGGCCTCATCGGCTATCGCAGCAAGGTCCCAGTTGGTTGGGTCTCCATTGGTCCACGCGAGGAGTACGCCAAGCTCAAGCGCTCGCCTGTGATGAAGGCTGTCGACGAGCAATCCGTCTGGTCAGTCATCTGCTTTGTTGTGCCGGCCGAGTACCGCGGCCAGGGTGTGGCGCAGGCACTCCTCAAGGGAGCCATTGCGTACGCCAAGAAACAAGGCGCCACGCTAGTTGAGGCCTATCCTGTCGACAAACCTGCTCGTTCCAACGACGAATATATGTGGTTCGGGGCGAAGTCCATGTACGACAACGCTGGCTTCAAGGAAGTGGTGCGTCGCAAGCCCCAGCGGCCTATCGTCCGCATCAAACCTGCCTGAGTCGCCAATGTCGCAGGCGCCCAACCCTTCGCTCGAGCGGACCTCCAAGCCGTCTCCGGCCGCTCAGCTCGAACGTTAGGCGCATGAACACGACGCCACCTGTGGCGGCCGGTCAACCTGATATCGTTAGGCCACAGCTCTCTATGACCCGTCGCTCTGTTTTCGTTACTGGTTCCACTGGTTATATGGGCCGTTCCCTCATTCCGGTCCTATTGTCCCGCGGTCATAGCGTTCGAGCGCTCGCAAGAGAAACCAGCGCGCACCGAGTCCCTCGTGGGGCGAAAGCAGTCGTTGGGGACGCGCTCGTCCCAGGTAGCTTTGCTGATGCCATCGCTCCGGCAGACACCCTCATTCATCTAGTCGGCACTCCGCACCCCAGTCCGGCCAAAGCCGCGAGCTTCCAAGCCGTGGACCTACGCTCGGTAGATGCCGCGCTGGCGGCAGCGCTTGCGGGGGGAGTCCAGCATTTTGTCTACGTCAGCGTGGCTCAACCCGCTCCCGTTATGCGCGCCTATATTGCTGCGCGCCAAGCCGGAGAGGCGCGCATCCGCGCTAGTGGTATAGCTGCCACCATCATTCGGCCCTGGTACGTACTCGGTCCAGGCCATCGCTGGCCGTACCTTCTGCTTCCTCTATATGTCGTCTTGACGCTGCTGCCACCCACACGGGAAGGAGCTCGGCGCCTCGGGCTTGTTACTCTAGAGCAGATGGTGGGCGCTCTAGTCGCGAGCATCGAGCGAGGACCGGAGGGAGTTCGTATGATTGATGTTCCAGGTATCTGGGCTGCAAGTGCGGCCTAGCCATTCGTTCCAGCGGCCTGTCTTCGGCAGGCGCTGAACCTGAGCGTTAGGCCGCATCACTATGAGCGCTGTCAAAGTAGCGCCTTGCTATACGGGTAGCTGTCTCTGTGGCGGAGTTCAATTCGAGCTCACCGCCGAACTCGGGCCTATCGAGGTTTGCTACTGTCAAATATGTCGCAAGGCCTCGGGCGGCCCACTTGCCGCAAATTCGTCGATCGCCGCTTCTTCGTTTCAAATCACTTCAGGCGCCGAACTGATCGCCGCCTATGAGTCATCGCCCGGAGAGAAGCGCCACTTCTGCAGTCACTGCGGCTCGCCGATCTACAGTGAGCAAGTGGACCGCCCGCTAGTCGTCCGCATACGCGTCGGCACGATCAACGAACCCTTGAACGTCCGTCCGACGGCTAGCTACTACACCGCCTCGAAGTGCAACTGGTGGGAGATCCTTGATACCCTCCCACAGTTTGAGCGCGAGTAGTGATGCGGCCTAACCCTTCCATCGAGCGGGCCCTCCTCGGCCTGAGGCCTCCGCGGGCCGCTCATTTCAAACGTTAGAGGTCATCCCCCGGAGATCCGCGGTGTCACCCCGTCCATACATCCATACGGTCTTCTGTATTGGGGCGCTCTGCATGGCGCAAGTAGCCGCCGCACGGGATGTGCGCATGTTGTCATTTTCTTTCCGGCTGCCAAGCTCTTGGCACATTGAGGCCGATGGGGGCGATCGGCTCTTTGCGACAGGTACGAAACAGCCGGACATGCCGCCGGTCTTTATGGCCGAAGTGTGTGTCTCTACTGCCGACAAACCCTGCCCGCCCAGCGTGGCCCCGGACGCTGATGCAGAGGGCAGTTCTCACCGTGAATCCTTCTGCACCGGTGCGCAAATGACCACGCGTCAATGGCCAAACGGCATCACTGAGAAGCGATGGATTTGCGCCAAGACCATCGTGTCTGGCGCTGCTTTGACTAGCGCAGTTACTTACTTTGAGATCGGTAATCAGAAGCTTCGTGTGGGATACATTGCCGGTGATAAGGACCCAGCCCCAGCCGAATTCCTGGATGACTTAGCCAAGTCGTTGATGGCCGAATGACCTCTAACCATCGGATCGTGATGGGCTTCGCTTGAAGACCTTCATCGTGAACGCCATCGACCTTGAGCGGTACCTCCACGAGCACATCCCTCTGTCGCAGGCAATGCAAGTCTCAGTCGTTAGCGTTCAAACCGATGGCGTCATTCTCCGTGCGCCGCTGGCGCCTAACATCAATCACCGAGATACGGTTTTTGGTGGAAGCGCTTCGGCCGTAGCAATCTTGGCGGGATGGTCGCTCCTGCACACACGCCTCGCGGACGCGGGCCTCTCCAGCCGCCTTGTCATTCAACGCAACACCATGAACTACGAGCTTCCGATTGCGGGTTCGTTCACGGCTCGATCGTTCATTCAGACACCGGCGGCCTGGGAGTCGTTCGTTCTGATGCTCAAGCGCAAGGGTCGGGCGAGACTCACCGTCTCATGCATCCTCGAGTACGATGGGCAGCCTGCCGGTCGCCTCGAGGGCGAGTTTGTGGCACTGGGCTCGTATTAGGGGGCAATCGTGTGGCCTCAGGTACTCACTGATCCATTGCGTGGGAAAACCTCGCTCTGGAGGGTGATCTGGATATACGGCTTCGGTGCTACGCTTGTCTACTCGCTGTTGGGGTGGATACTTGCGCCGGAAACGTCGCTTGGCATTGGCATTTACTTTCTGCTTGGACTAGCGCTTGGCATCCTGCAATCCGTGATGCTGTGGCAATGCGCCTTCAATACCCGATCCCGTGTTTTTGGCCGGCTACTTCGCGCTGCAGTAGTTATTGGACTGCTTATGGTGCCCGTGATGCTGTACGTAGTGTTCAAATACCCGGAGGCCTTACTGCCTCCTAACTAGCGCTTGGAGCGGGCCGTGAACGATAAACTGCCTAGAATGTGGTCGAGTACCGCGGCCGGTCGACCTGATCGTTAGACGCCCTATATGCGTACAGTTCTATTTCTACTCGTCGGGTTCTTGCTTCTGCCGATCGGGCCCGCAGCCGGATCAAGCGCCTGCGTGGCCTCTCGCGACCGCAGTTAGGCCGCGGGGCAAACGCCTCCGCGTACGGCCGCTCAACCTCACCGTTAGGTCTCATGAACACGGCGGTTCGCCCAGCTCTGGCGTCAGACGCGCCTTCACTGGCGGCAATCAAGGCCGCAACGTTCCCACCGAAGGCCGTAACGGACGAACCGAAGACGCAATCAGCTCTGGGGTTCAAGCCCTATACCGAGCTAATCGAGAACTATAGGGGTTTGGTATATGTCGCTGAGACAAACGGCTCTATCGTCGGGTTCTTGGCGCTGCAGCACGAAGGCCACCCGGCCGTTGTTGGCCGCAATCCGCTCAAACTGTGGCAGTTGTATGTTGCGCCGGCACTCCACGGCTCAGACGTTGCCTCACAGCTCATGTCTGCAGCTATGGACCATGCGCGTACGCATCTGCATGATGTCGTCTGGCTTGGGGTTTCGGAGCACAACGCACGCGGCATGGCCTTCTATCGGAAGCACGGCTTCAAGGCGCTGGGGGTTCACCAGGTCCGCGCCGGCGGGCATGCGCATCAGGACATCGTAATGTCATGCCTTGTGCACTCCGATGGAGGTTCCAAATGACCCTATCGCGCGAAGCGAGACTAGTTGCTGGTGCCACGCTCCTAACGGTTCCGACGATCATGTATGGCGGCGCAACATTGCTGGGTACCCTCACCAAGGGTGCGGTTGGAATCTCACCCGGGAATCTGGCGCTGGATCAAACGCAATGGGCGCTGTTTCGCGCGGGGCACGCTCACGCGGGAGTGTGGCTCGTTCTGTCCCTTGTGATACAAGTGTTGCTTGATTCAGCGGCGCTGTCCCTGAAGCTGAAGTGGCTCGCTCGCATCGCAGCACCCTTGGCGGCAGTCGCCATATCGGGTGGTTTTTTTGGTCTTGCCTACAACTCCGACTTTACATGGCTACTCTATTTCGGGGCGGCGTGTCTCGTCGTCGTTGTTCTACTCACCGGGGCGGGGTTGTTGCGCAGACCGAACGTTACCGCACAGCGCGGCGGCGGCAATTGACGAGCATGAGTACGTATCGCGACATGATGCCTAACCAGCGGTTGGAGCGGGCCGGGCTGGCTGGGTGGGTGGGTGCGGAGGCCTGGCACGGGCCGCTTGGAGCAGAAATGTATTGCAGTCGCTAACGCAAAACAGGGGGGACACATGCCTATTAACGCCTTCAACAGTGCAACCGACGGGCTCAATCCCAATCGAAGAAGCCGCGAGCACTTTGTCGCGAACACCAACCTGGGTGATGATGGGCCGTGGGTTCCCTACGCGGATGGCGTCTGGTTCCAGCCCTGCTGCTTTAACGTCACCTCTGGAGGGTTCAGCGTTGTTCTGAAAGGTCTCCCCGGTGCCAAGCTCGGCGTCCATTACCACGTTGGCACCGTTCGTGGGTATACGATACGTGGACACTGGCGGTACCTGGAGCATGACTGGGTCGCAAAGCCCGGTACGTTCATTTATGAACCGGCCGGCGAAGCTCATACGCTGGTCATCACCGACGACTCACCAGAACCGGCGCTGATAGTCTTCATGGTCGAGGGCGGCCTGATCTATCTGGACAAGAGGATCAACGGTGCCTTTGCTGCTTACGAGGACGGATTCTCCCTGCTTGAGCTGACTCGGAAGCACTATCGCGAGGTCGGTCTGGATGTCGGCCAGTTGGACCTACTCGTTCGCTAGTCGCTGCACCGCGTCTCATCGTCCCCAGGAGCACAGGAAGAACCCATGAAGGTGAATACTCTGGTCCGATCCTTCGCCGGAGCTTTGCTGTTCGGCCTTGGCGTCGCAACGGGTCAACTTGCGCAGACTTCAACCGACTCACCACAGCGCGTGGAACAGAAGCGGACGGACCTGACGGGCGCGCCTGGCATGGAAGTCATTGCCTCTGTGGCTGAGTACAAGCCGGGTGATTCCATAGGCCTTCACACCCACCACGGCGTAGAGGCTGCATACGTCCTGCAGGGCGCCAGCGTGCAACTCCCGGGCAAGGATCCGATGGCGTTGCCCACCGGGGCTACGCTCTTGAACCTCCGCGACGTGAGGCATGCTGGCTTCAAGATCGTCGGAGATACGTCGCTAAAGCTGTTCACGGTTCACGTCGTCGACAAGGGTAAACCGCTGTATGACTACGCGCAGTAGCGCAGAGAGAGAAACATGCAAGACGCCATGGTCACAACGGCCCTTACGCTGCCGGGTTTCAGAGTCGTCCGCAATGTCGGGGTCGTCCGCGGCATTACGGTGCGCTCGCGCTCTGTCGTCGGCAACTTCTTCGGTGGCCTGCAATCGCTGTTCGGCGGCAACATTACCATCTACACCAACCTGTGCGAGCGGGCGCGCTCTGACACCTATCGCCTCATGTGCCAGCACGCGGAGCAGCAGGGCGCAAACGCCATCATTTCGATGCACTACGACGCCACCGAACTGATGGCGGGTCTGACTGAGGTTCTGTGCTATGGCACTGCCGTCATCGTCGAGCGCGAGCGACCCGGTGCCTCACCCTAAATTTGAAGCGACCGGTGAACGATATTGCGCGGCGAATGTGGTCCGTGCTCGGCCGCAAGGAGAACTCTATGCCGCTAGTCACACTCACCATCCGGGAAGGCAAGTCCAGCGAATTCAAGTCCGTGGTGCTCAATGCCGTGCATGGCGCGCTGATCGCTGCGGGCGTGCCCGAGAAGGACCGGTTTCAGCGCGTCTTGGAACTCAGCGCGGATGATTTCCGTTTTGATCCCGAATACCCTGATCTCACCGCTCGCCGGACAGACGATTTCGTCCTGATTGAAATACTCTTCTCGGTGGGCCGCAGCGTCAAAGTGAAGAAAAAGATCCTGGCCGACATCCTGGGCGGCTTGTCGAAGGGTCCGGGTTTGAATCCCGAAAACGTGATGGTGTGTTTCAAGGAAACCTCGTGGGAGAACTGGTCGTTTGGCGGCGGACGATTCCTTCACGCTTGAAGCGCGACGCGGTTCAGCTCTGGCGTACATCGGGGTGCAAACCGCCTATCGGCCTGACAAGCCGCTCTGGAGCGCCCGCACTGCTCGTCAAGCGCCTCCCGCGAGCAGCAGCCAGGCCAGCAGCGCGGCGTACTTCTGATCGGCGCCCCAGGGCGATCCCATCCCGCGTCCCAGCGCCTTGACCGTCGCGGCGAGCTGCTCCGGCGACTTGCGCAGCGCCGCGGCGGCGTGCGCCGCCAGCTCGCGCTGCGGGATCCGCGCGAGGCGCAATCCCGCCGCCTGGCAAGCCTGCGCGAGCGCTTCGCGGAAATGATTGCCGTCGGCGCTGTGAATCAGGGCGTGCGAGGCGAGGATCGCCGCGAGCGTCGCGCCGCTGCGGCCGGAGGAATCGAGGATGCCGGCGGCGCGCGGCTCGACCCGGCCGCTTGCGCGCGGTCCAGCAGCGCGCGTAGTGCACTCCCGGCGAGCCGGCCCGCGGAAGTGCAGAAGTGCGCGAGCTGCCGCTGCGCCTGCGCGAGCGGCAGGCCTTCGAGCTCGTGATAGGGTTGTTTCGATCCCGCCAGCCGCGCATCGCTCAGCTCGAGCCGCTCGCGCAGGATCACGCGCGGCTCGGCCGGCGTGCCGGCGAGGACCACCGCCGCCGCCCACCCCGAGTGCGGTGCGATGCCCAACACCCCCGCGGCCGGCTTCACGGCCCTATTCAGCTTCCGCCTTGATCGGCCGGCTCATGAGCGAGCGCACCGCGTCCCTGGCGGGCAGGTGCTGGTACAGCACGCGGTACGCCATCTCGCACAGCGGCATCTCCACCCCGGCCCGTGCTGCGACCTCATGGATGGCGCCTGCCGCGGCGTAACCTTCGACCGCCTGGCCGATTTCCGCGAGCGCCGCCTGCGCCGTCCTGCCCGCGGCCAGCAACAGTCCGAAGCGCCGGTTGCGCGATTGATCGTCGGTGCAGGTCAGCACCAGGTCGCCGAGCCCCGCAAGCCCCATGAAGGTGTCGGGCTGGGCGCCGAGTGCCACGCCGAGGCGCGTCATCTCCTTCAGGCCCCGGGTGATCAGCGCCACGCGCGTGTTGGCGCCGAAGCCGAGCCCGTCGGACAGCCCGGCGCCGACGGCCAGCGCGTTCTTCACTGCGCCGCCGATCTCAACGCCCATGATGTCGGTGGAGGTGTAGGCGCGGAAATTTGCCGACGACAGCTCATGCGCCAGCGCCCGGGCATACGGTGCGTCGGGAGATGCCACCGTCATGGCCGTGGGCAGCCCCGCGCCGACCTCGCGAGCGAAGGTCGGTCCAGACAGGACTGCGACCCGGCGTTCGGCACCCAGCACCTCGCAGGCGATCTGGTGCGGCAGCTTCAGGCTCCCGTGCTCGAAGCCCTTGGTGGCCCACGCGACGTGCATGTCGGGCGCGAGATGGGGCGCGAGCTGGGTGAGCAGTGCGCGAAACGCGTGGCTTGGCACGACGATGAGCACGTCGCGCGCGCCGGCGAGCGCGCTCGCCAGATCAGGCTCGACCTGCAACGAATCGGGAAACTGCGCGCTGGCGAGATAGCGCTCATTGCGGCGGCTCACCGCCATGTCGGCGAGCCGCTCGCGGTCGCGGCCCCACAGCCGCACCGGCCGGCCGCCGCGCGCGAACTGGATGGCGAGTGCCGTACCCCACGAACCCGCGCCGAGCACGGCGACGGGTGCGTCACGCAGTGCTCGTGCGGTCACGGTGGTCGCCGGCTTCGGGCTTGGGTGCGTGCGCCGCGCGTCAGTTGGTGGGGCCCTGCGCCTGGTTGGCGGCATAGAGCGCTTCGAAGTTCACCGGCGGCAGCAGGAACTGCGGAAAGCCGCCCTGGCTCACGAGCTGCGAGACGGCGCAGCGCGCGTAGGGGAACAGGACCCCGGGGCAGACGGTGCTGATGGCGCGCTTGAGGTCCTCCTCCGGCAGATTGCGGATGACGAACAGCCCCGCCTGCTTGACCTCCACCAGAAAGATCGTCACGTCGCCGAGCTTTGCCGACACGGTCACGGTGAGCACCACCTCGCGCACGTCCGGTCCCAGGGCGGTCGAGCCGGTTTGCAGATCGAGATTGATCTGCGGGTTCCAGTTGCCGTCTACGCGCGGCCCGTTGGGCGACTCGTAAGAGCAGTCCTTCAGATACACGTTCTGCAGCGCGAGGACTGCGGCCTCGTCGGCCGGCATCTCGGTCGCCGGCGCCGCGCCGGCTGTTTCGTTCGACATGGCAAGGCTCCGTTTATTTCAGCATGGGATCCAGGCGACCGGCGGCATCGAGCGTATCCAGTTCATCGCATCCGCCGATGTGCTCATCGCCGATGAATATCTGGGGCACCGTGCTGCGGCCGCATCGCGCCAGCATTTCGGCGTACGCGCCCGGCACCGCCTCCACGTCGATTTCCTCGACAGCGACCCCCTTGCTGCCGAGGAGGCTGCGTGCGCGCGCGCAGTACCGGCAGCAGTCCGCGGCGTACATGACGACTTTCGGTGCTCCCAAGGCCTTCGCTGCCTCGCTCTCAGGCGCGCGACAGGGGCAGGTTATCGGCACGCCAGGCGGCGAGCCCGCCGCGCAGCGTGAACGCCCTGGTGAAGCCCTGCGCCGCGAGCTGGCGCGCTGCGGCGCTGCCGAGCGAGCCGGTATCGTCATAGACCACGACGGCCTTTTCCTTGTGCCTCTTCAGGGTGTCGGCGGCCTTGAGGATCTGCTCGCCGCTCATCTGCCGTGCCCCGGCAAGGTGGCCCGCCTGGTATTGCTCCGGCGGACGCAGGTCAAGCAGCAGCGCACCCTGGTTCATCAGCCGGATCAGTTCCTGGGGTGTGACCGAGACCAGGCTTTCCGATCGGGCGCGCATCTCGTATACAGCAATCAGCGCCACTACCACGGCGGTCGCGGTGGCGAGCCAGGGGTGGTGGCTGACGTATTCGAGGACACGGTCCATGGGGAAAGCGGGCATGCCGGGGGCGAAAAAGGGCGCGCATTATAGCGCCCCCATGCCATTCGGCACGTCGGGTGCGCGGCGCGTGGCGGCCGGGGTCCTGGCGCTGATGGTTCTCGGGGGCGCCCCGCTGGCGGGAGCCCCGGCGGCGCACCCGGAGGCGGATGCCCGCAAGGCCGAAGCGGAGTTGCAGGCGGTCAAATCCGAGATCGAGCGGATCACCCGCCAGGTGAGCGCCGAGCAGGTCGAGCGCGACCGGCTCACGCACGAGCTGCGCACCTCGGAACTCTCGGTCGGCAAGCTGCGCGACGCGCTCAGCGAGGTGCGCCGCGAGCGTGCCGAGCGCGCCGCACGGCGCGCGGTGCTGGCCGCCGAGCGGCGGGCGCGCGCAGCCGAGGTGCAGCACAATCGCGCCGCGCTGGCCGGGCAGTTGCGCGCCGCATACCTCATCGGCCGCCAGGAGCCCCTCAAGCTGCTGCTGAACCAGAAAGATCCCGCGCTCGCCGGCCGCATGTTCGCCTACTACAGCTACTTCGGGCGCGCACGCGCCGGGCAGATCAAGCTCATCGAGGAGGACATGCAGCGCATCGCGGAACTCGACGGCGCGCTCGATGCCGAGGATCAGCAGCTCGCGGAGCTGGAAAAACGGCAACGCGCGCAACTGCACGAGCTCGAGCAGGCGCGCACGCAACGCACCCACGTGCTCGCGAGCCTCGAGGCGCAGTCGCACACGCGGGCGCAGAATCTCGAACGGTTGCGCAGTCAGCAGGCGGGGCTCGAGAAACTGCTGCGTGAGTTGCGCACCGCCATGGAACGCTTTCCGCTCGAGGGCAACGATGTCTTTGTGCGCCTGCGCGGCAAGCTCGCCTGGCCGGTGAGCGGGCGCCTGGTGGCGCGCTTCGGCGATACGCGCGCCGGCGGCGTGCGCTGGGACGGGGTGCTGGTGGCGACCGAGCGCGGGGCGCCGGTCAAAGCCGTCTGCCAGGGCCGCGTGATCTATGCCGACTGGCTGCCCGGCCTGGGGCTGCTCACCATCGTGGACCATGGGGACGGGTACCTGAGCCTCTATGGCCACAACGAGCGGCTCTACAAGGCGGCCGGCGAGCCGGTCACGGCGGGCGAACCCATCGCCGCCGCCGGCGACAGCGGCGGCAGCAGCCGTCCGGAGCTGTACTTCGAGATCCGCAAGGGCGGCAAGCCGGTCGACCCGCGCCCCTGGTTTCGGGCGGCCGACCCCTAGGTTCCGCAGGACTGCCTGTCGCGCCGGATGTGATTGGGGTCAATGTTTTACCCAGTGCACGGGTCCGGTGTGCGCTTTCGCCAACTCGCGCAAGGATCCCGGACGCCTTAAGCGCAATGGTGTGAGGTAAGCGCTTTACAGTAATCGGCCCGCACACCGCCGGACCATGAGTCCATCACCACAAAGCGATCACGTCCCGGGGCGCCCGGGGCCCCGTTTCGAGCCCTACGTGCGCCTCGTTCGCTGCCTGCTGCCGCGCACCTCGTACGTCGCGATGTTCGGGCCCGCGGGCGACCTCGTCTGGTCCACCGAGACCATGACGGGCCCGGATCTGATGAACATCATCGATGACGCGCTGCTGAGCGCGCGCTCGAACCCGGCGAGCGCGGGCCAGTTGCGCCTGCTGCCCGGGAATGTGCCGGTGTACCTGTGCGCGCTGCGCGATGACACCCAGCGGCTGCTCGCCGTCATCGCCGTCGTGTGCCGCGCCAACGAGTCGCAGGCGAGTCATGACTTCGACTTTGCTTACTCGCTGCTGTCCCCGATGCTCGAGTGCCTGCGGCGCGAACTCGTCACGCGCGCCACCATCGATGAGCTCAACCACACCGTGGGTGGGCTCGACAAGGATCTGAATCTGCTGCTCACCTACAGCGGTGCCGATCAGACCGCGATCGCCGCCGATGACGCCAACGAGCTGCAGTCGCTGCTGCAGCAGACCGTCGAGCACCTGCACGCCTGCACCGGGGCGCTGCTCGTTCCGGAGCGCAACGTCACGCTGGTGCGCGCGGGCGGGTCCGCGCCGCCCGACACGCAGTTCCTGATGCGCGCCCACCGGCGGCTGCTGTCGCTGGCGCAGGCGCAGCGCGAGCCGGTGATAAGCAACGAAACCCAGTCGGCCGCAACGCCCGACGCCCTGCGCTACCGGCTGTTGTGTTGCGCGCTGCGTTCGCGCGCGGGGCGCTTTATCGGCGTGCTGGCGCTGCTGCGCGACGCGAGCGCGGAGCCTTTCACGGAACGCGATGCCCACATCGCCGAGATCCTCGCCCGCAAGGCCATCGGCGTCATCGAGAGCAGTTACGACGCGCTCAGCGGCCTGTACACCCGCACGGCTTTCGAGCGGCGGGTGCGCGCGGTCATCACCGGCCCGGAGGCGCCGACGGCGTGGAGCGCGCTGTACATCGATGTGGATCAGCTGCACGCCATCAA
>CATPBQ010000239.1 GCA_955652795.1 uncultured Steroidobacteraceae bacterium
CATCAGCTCCGGCCAGGTTATCCGTGACCAGCCCGGCGTCAAGGAACAGGTGGGCGTGTACCTCGACGAGTCGCCGATCTCGGTGGCCCTCTTTACGCCCGATCTCGAGCTGTTTGATCTTGATCGGTTCGAGGTGCTGCGTGGTCCGCAGGGCACGCTGTTCGGCTCGGGGTCCGAAGCCGGCACGGTGCGCTACATCACCCGCCAGCCGCAACTCGGCAAGACGGAAATCACTACGGACGCCTCCTTCGAAAACGTCGCGCACGGGGACGAAGGGGGCTTCATGAGAGCCGCCCTCAATCTTCCGTTTGGCGATAGCGTGGCGGCGCGCCTGGTGGCCTACTGGCATCACCTGCCCGGGTTCATCGACGCGGTTCAGCCGGGCGGTGGCGTCAAGAGGGCCGTCAACGACGGCGACCGCAGCGGCGCGCGGCTCGCGTTCCTTATCAAGGCGAGCGATGCGCTGACCATTACGCCGCGCATCATGTTCCAGAAGCTGGACACCAACGGCTATCCGCGCGTGGATCTGTACAACATCCTCGGAAATCCCTACACGACCACCCAGCCGGCCGTGACCCTCGGGAGTCTGCGGCAATTTACGCAGCAGCGTGAAGGCCTGACCGATGACTTCACGCTCGGCGATCTGAAGGTCGACTACAATTTCGGCCCGACGGCACTGACCTCGATCACATCGTTCACGCACCGCAACGTGCTGGTCCTTCGCGATGCCAGTCAGCTGACCGGCAGTATCACTTTCGATATTTTCGGCAACGTTCCGCAGGTGCGACTGTCGTCGCCTCTTTATGACAGAAGTCACCTCAACGTTCTGAGTCAGGAGCTGCGGCTTGCCTCCAACGGCAACGACCAGCTGCAGTGGCTCGTCGGCGGTTTCTACCAGCACGTTGGTCGCCGCTACGGACAGAGTCTGCCAACGCCGGGATACGACGCTCTTACCGGCGATCCTAGTTCTATATTCCTGGCCCCGCCCGATACACCGTTCTACTCCGATCTCGGCTACAGCCTGCGGCAATATGCCGCATTCGGGGAGGCGACCTGGCATTTTACTGATCAGTGGGCGCTGACCGGCGGACTGCGGTACTACAATTTCAAGGAAGACAAGACTCTGCTGTTTGGTGGCGTCTTCGTCGGGCCGCCCGTGCCCGGTTTTACGGAAGGCGTCAACCAGTCGACAAGCTCGAACGGTGTCTCGCCACGCGCCATCCTCACCTACAAGTTGACCGAAGATGCGCAGTTCAATCTTCAGGCGGCGCGGGGCTTCCGGCTCGGAGGCCTCAATGACCCCATCAACAGGCCGCTGTGCTCGGACCCGAACGACTTCATTACCTTCGGCCAGAATCCAAAGTGGCAGGACGAGAAGAACTGGAACTACGAGATCGGCGCGAAGACGCGCTTGATGGACCGCCGAGTGACCTTCAACGTGTCCGCGTTCTATACCGACATCAAGAATCTGCAGGCGAACACGACCGCCGGTACGTGCTCGTCGCGTGTCGTGTTCAACGTGCCCACCGCGCGCAGTGAGGGCGTCGAAGCCGAGTTGTTCGCCCGCCCCACGACCAACTGGGACTTCGGACTGTCGGCAACCTGGGTGGACGCGAAGCTGACCTCATCGGTGATCTCGGCCCTCGGGGCGGTCGTGGGCGGACTGCAGGATGGAGCGCGCTTGCCGACCGCTCCGAGGTTCCAGGGTGTAGCCAGCGCTGGGTACGCAGTGCCGGTGACGGGAGGGCAGGACTTCTTCGCGAACTTCACCTTGCAATACGTCGGATCTTCGTTCTCGCAGTTCGAGAACGAGGAGCCGGGCTTTGGTCAGATCGGCGGCGCGGGAGACCCGAATGCCGCGCGACTGATCGCGTACGGCGGGCCGCTGACCGTGTCGCAGATCAACTTCAATCCGCAGCTGCCGAGCTACACGCTGGCCAACTTGCGCTTCGGACTTAAGACCGAACGCTGGCAGGCGGCCGCCTATATCAATAACATCACCGACAGGAACGCGGCGCTGGCGCTCGACTACGAGCGCGGCCGCAGCGCGCGCGTCGGCTACCTGACGAATCAGCCGCGCACCATCGGGGTGTACGGCAGCTACATCTTCTGAGGGCGGCGGGCAGCGCCGGCTGCCTGCGCGACAGCGCTGACACGGGCCGGCTTCCCTTCAAGGGAAGCCGGCCTTTTCATCTCGCCCTACACCGCGGCAAAGCTACGGGCCTGCGCCGTCCAGGCGGGCGCGCTGGCGAGCGCACCCGGGACCTCCTCCGGCGTGGCGACCACCTGCCACATCATGAGGTGCCGCGGGTCCATGAAGTGCTCTTCGACGGCGCGCGTGAGCACATCGAGGAGCGGAGTGAAAAATCCCCGCGTGTTCACCAGCACGATGGGGTTCAGATACAGCCCGAGGCGCTTGAGCGTGATGGCCTCGAGCAGTTCCTCGAGCGTGCCGGAGCCGCCCGGAAGTGCGATCGCCGCCTGGCTGAGCGTGAGCATCATGTGCTTGCGCGTGCGCAGGTCCTCGACCAGCTGCAGGTCCGTCAGTCCCTTGTGCCCCCACTCGAGATCCGCCATGAATCGCGGCAGGATGCCGATCACGCGTCCGCCGTGACTGAGCGCCCCGTCGGCGAGCGCGCCCATGGAACCGACCGCGCCGCCCCCGTAAACGATCCCAACTCCCTGTCCGGCGAGCACCGCACCCAGGCGTCGGGCTGCGGCCCGATAGTCAGGGTGGGCGAGGCGGCTCGATGCGCAGTACACGCAGACGGCCCGCTCGATGGGACGCTCGGCTCGTGGGCTCATGGGACGGGGTCCTTCCGTGCGATGCCCTCATTATAAAGGGTGCCCCCAGGCGCTCGGGGCCGCGGGCCTCAGCCGAGACGGCGGCGGGGGCAAAACTGGGACCTGGCCCCAGGCCGGCCCGCCGCGCAGGGGCGTATAAGCCTCAAGGCATGGACTGTCCGAAGTGCGCACATCAGCAGACTGACACGGTCAAATGCGCATCGTGCGGGATCTATTTCGCGAAATTCGCCCAACAGCAGGC
>CATPBQ010000240.1 GCA_955652795.1 uncultured Steroidobacteraceae bacterium
ACTATGGCTTCCACGCCCCGACCACTTACTTTCCGCTGCTGGTGCCCGAGTGCCTGCTCATCGAGCCGACCGAGACCGAGAGCAAGGACGTTCTGGATGCGTTTGTGTCGGCCATGTCACAAATCCAGAGGGAGGCGGAGCAGGAACCCGCGCGCGTGACCAGCGCACCGCATACCATGCCGGTGCGCCGCCTCGATGATGTCCGGGCGGCGAGGCAACTGGATCTCACATGGAAGCCGACAGCGCAGTCGTAGACCGCTACAAGCCGCGCGGACTGACCCGGGTGCTGCGCGCCGTGGGCGCGAGCCTGCGCGGACTGGCCGGCGCGTTCCGCGAGGAGGCGGCGTTTCGCCAGGAACTCGCGTTCGCGGCGCTCGTCATACCGCTGGGCCTGTGGCTCGGACACGGCGGGATCGAGCGCGCGCTGCTCATCGGGCCCATGCTGCTCATCCTGATCGTGGAGCTCCTCAACAGCGCGATCGAGGCGACGGTGGACCGCATCGGGTTCGAACGGCACGCGCTCGCCGGACTCGCCAAGGACATCGGCTCCGCCGCCGTGCTCATGTCGTTCGTGCTGCTCACCGCCGTGTGGCTGCTGGTGCTGCTCGGCAGATAGGAAACGTCCTGATGCGATTCATGCGACTGTTGTGCCTGTGCCTGTTCCTGTCCTGCGCGACCGTGTGCGCGGCCGGCGGTCCGTTGACCGCCGCCGCGCCGGCGGCAGCGGCGCCCTCGACGCCGGCCGTGCCGCAACCCGCGCTTCCGGGGGAGTCCCCGCCCGGGCAGCCGCCCGCGCAGGTCCTGCCGGCAAATCCGCCCGCAATGGGTACGCCGACGGCCGTCGTGCAGCAGGCCGCCGCCGTGGAGGGGAATCCGGATTGGGCGGAGACGCTCGAGCGCATCGCCGGCAGTGTGGTGTCGATCGACGTCGATTCGACGCGCGCGTTCGATACCGAGTGGAACTCGACCGCGCAGGCGACCGGCTTCGTGGTGGACGCCGAGCGCGGCCTGATCCTCACCAACCGTCACGTCGTGACCCCGGGGCCGGTGACCGCGGAGGCCACCTTCCTCAATCGCGAGGAAGTGCAGCTGTATCCGGTGTACCGCGATCCGGTGCATGACTTCGGCATTTACCGCTACGATCCGCAGAAACTGCGCTTCATCAAACCCAAGGCCCTGCCCCTGTATCCGGAGGGCGCGCAGATCGGGCGCGAGATCCGCGTCGTCGGCAACAACGCCGGCGAGCAACTGTCGATTCTCGCCGGAACCCTCGCGCGACTCGACCGCGACGCGCCCGCGTACGGGGTCGCCAAGTACAACGACTTCAACACCTTCTACCTGCAGGCGGCGTCCGGGACCTCCGGCGGCTCCTCCGGTTCGCCGGTCATCGACATCCGCGGGCGGGTGGTGGCGCTCAATGCCGGCGGCGCGAGCGGCGCGGCGTCGAGCTTCTACCTGCCGCTCGGGCGTGTGCGCCGTGCGCTGGAGCTCATTCAGCAGGGCAAACCGGTTGCGCGCGGCACGCTGTACACGGTCTTCAACTACATGCCCTACGACGAGCTCGAGCGCCTGGGGTTGGATGCCGGTATCGAGGCTGCGGCACGCAAGAATTTTCCGCGCAACACCGGCATGCTGGTGGTCACCGAAGTGCTGCCCGGTTCGCCCAGCGAGAACGTGCTGCAACCCGGGGACATCCTGGTGCGGATGAACGGGCGCTACGTCACGCAGTTCGAACCACTCGAGGACCTGCTGGACGGGTCGGTCAACAAGCAGGTGGAGGTGGAGCTCGAGCGCGGTGGCAAGGCCGTGTCCGCCAAGCTCCCGGTTGGCGACCTGCACTCCATCACGCCCAGCGCCTATGCGGAGTTTGGCGATGCGGTCGTGAATGCCATGTCCTATCAGCAGGCGCGGCACTTCAACGTACCCACCCGCGGCGTGTACGTCGCCAACCCCGGCTACGTGTTCGGTGCGGCGGGCATTCCCCGCGGCGCGGTGATCATGACGCTCAACGGCAGCAAGACCGACACCCTGCGGGAATTCGAGGCGGGGATCGCGCAGCTCGCCGACGGCGAGCGCGCACCCGTGCGGTACATCACCATCGATGATCCCAACAACAGCGAGCTGCGCGCCATCCGCATGGATCGACTATGGTTCCCCGCGCGCCATTGCGATCGCGACGACGCCTCCGGCCTGTGGGATTGCAAGCAGCTCGCCGCCGCTCCCCAACCCAAGCCCGTGCCCGTGAGTTCCACGGCATTCCCGCACTTCAAGGATCCGCGGCTGAACGCGCTCGCGCACTCGCTCGCCCTGGTGACGTTCGACATGCCGTACTCGGTGTCGGGGATCACCGAGCGCAACTATCACGGCACCGGCCTCATCGTGGATGCGCAGCGGGGTCTGGTGGTCGTGGATCGCAACACCGTACCGGTTGCAGTCGGCAATGTGACGGTGACCTTCGCCGGCACCGTGCAGGTTCCGGGGCGCGTGCTGTACATCCATCCGCAGCACAACCTCGCGGTCGTCGCCTACGATCCGGCGCTGCTCGGCAGCACGCCGGTCAAATCCGCCAAGCTGACGCCGCGCGAATTGTTGCCCGGCGAACCGGTGTGGGTGGTGGGACTGGGCGGCGACAGCCAGATGCGTGCCCGCAGGACCGAGATCGCGGGCATCGATCCGCTGGAGTTGCCGCTGTCGCGCACCATGCGCTTTCGCGACAGCAATCTCGAGACCGTGCAGCTCGTCAACCCGCCGCTGGAATTCGACGGCGTGCTGGCCGACAAGGCCGGCAACGTTCTGGCCACCTGGTCGAGCTTCGCTTTCGAGAGCGGCCGCGAGCTGTCGCAGGATACGCGCGGCGTGCCGATCGACCTGGTGGCCGATATGCTCGATCGCGTGCGCAACGAGCGCGCGCTGCACTCGCTCGAGGCCGAGCTCGGGGTACTGTCACTGGCGAGTGCGCGCGAGATCGGCCTGCCGCAGGGCTGGGCGCAGCGTCTCGCGCAGCACGCGCCGATGCGGCGCCAGGCGCTGACCGTGGTGCGCCTGGTGGGCGGTTCCGCGGCGGCGCAGCGCCTGCAGCAGGGGGATCTGCTGCTCGCGATCGACGGTGACGTGGTGACGCGTTTCCGCGAGGTGGAGAAAGCCGCGGCCGACAAGGATCATGTGCAGGTCACGGTGTGGCGCGGTCAGAGCGAGCAGACGCTCGACGTCGCCACCGCGCAGCTTCCCGGAACGGACATCGATCGCCTGGTGGAGTGGGCCGGCGCGACACTGCAGGCGCCTCATCGCGCCATGAGTGTGCAGCGGGGAATTGCCCCCGTGGGTGTGTATGTCGGTTACTTTGCGTATGGGTCCCCGGCGACGCGTTACGGACTGTATCCGGGTCGGCGGATCGTGGAAGTGGACGGAGTGGCCACTCCGGATCTGGACACATTTCTCAAGACCGTCACCGGGCGGCCCGATCGCTCCTCGGTGCGTCTGAAGACCATCACCTGGAACAACGCCCCGGAAGTGATCACGCTCAAGCTCGACAAACACTACTGGCCAGCGTACGAACTGACGCACACGACGGAAGGTGGCTGGGTGCGGCGCGCACTCGAGTGACCGCCGTCGGCGCGGCGCGACAACTGCCGGTTGCCCCATTTGACAGTTTTTGCGGCGTCACTGGATGTCGTGACGCACGTGACGCTTTCCCACAACACGCGGTTGCGACGCCCCCGGCTTGCTAGAATTCGTCTCATCTATGGTTCGTGTCCTCAGAGCTACCCAGGTCGAGATCGAGAGTGCCGTGCAGGCGTTGCGCGACGGCGAGCTCGTGGCATTTCCGACCGAGACCGTCTACGGCCTCGGCGCAAACGCCCAGGACCCGGCCGCGGTGTGCCGGATCTTCGCGGCGAAGGGGCGTCCGCCGAACCATCCGGTGATCGTTCACCTCGACAGCCCGCGCTTCCTGCACCGCTGGGTGCGTGAAGTTCCCGAGGCCGCCACGCGTCTCGCCGAGAGCTTCTGGCCGGGACCGCTGACCATGGTGATGCCGAGGGCCGCCAACGTGCATGACGTCATCACCGGCGGCCAGGACACGATTGCGATCCGTGTACCGGCGCATCCGATGGCGCAGCAGTTGCTCACCGCGTTCGGCGGCGGCATCGCCGCACCCTCCGCCAACCGCTACGGGCGCCTGTCCCCGACCCGTGCCGAGCACGTGCGCGAGGAGTTGGGCGAGGCGGCGCGCGTGATCCTCGATGGCGGGGAGTGCCAGATCGGACTTGAGTCGACGATCGTGTCGTTTGAAGGCGGGGGTGTGCGGCTGCTGCGGCCGGGCAGTGTGACGGCGGCGCAGCTGCGTCAGGTCGTGGGTGAGCTGGTGAGCGGCGCTGACAGCGTATCCGTGCGAGTGCCCGGCAGCACACCGACGCACTACGCGCCCACCACGCCCATGACCATCGTGCCGGCCGGGGAGATCGACGCGCAGGCGGATGCAGCCTCCGCCGGCGCCCGTCGCGTGGCGGTCCTGGCACAGCGCCTGCCGCTGCGCGCCCACAAGTACGTCACCTGGATCAATGCCGGACGCAAGCCCGAAAGCTACGGCCGCGATCTGTACGCGAATCTGCGTACCCTGGACAAAGCCGGCTGCCAGCGCATTCTCGTGCAGGCAGTACCGGACGGGGAGCGCTGGGAGGCCATCCGCGATCGCCTGCTGCGCGCCGCGACCCGAGTCGCCGAGAGCGACGACGGCACCGGCACCATGGCGGTGCTGCCGTAAACTCCCTCAGGTGCGCCGCCCGCGATTCATCGACCCGTTCCAGCCCGCGCAAGTCCGCCGCCTCGTCAGGGAGTTCGGTTCGCCGCTCCTGATCCTCGACTGCGAGCGCGTGCGCGTGCAGTTCCGCAAGCTTCGCAAGGCGCTGCCGCGAGTCGATCTGCACTACGCTCTGAAATCCATGCCGCATCCGGCGGTCGTGCAGGCGGTGATCGAGGAGGGCGGTTTCCTCGATCTCGCCACCACCGGCGAGATGCAGCTGGTGCAACGCTTGGGAATAGCGCCGGATCGCTGCATTCACACCCACCCCATCAAACGCGAGCAGGATATCGCCAACGCGCTGCAGTTCGGCGTACGCCTCCTGGTCGCCGACAATCCCGATGAAGTGCGCAAGTTCTCGCGCCTTAGCGCCGCGGCGCAATTGCTGTTGCGGGTGTCGTTCCGCGCCCCCGGAGCGGTGTGCGATCTGTCGCGCAAGTTCGGCTGCGATCCGGAGGACCTGCTGCCGCTCGCGCGGCTCGCCGCTGATCTGGGTATCGGGGTGCGGGGACTCTCGTTCCACGTCGGTTCCCAGACCGCCGACGCCAGCAAACACGTCGAGGCGCTGGCGGCGTGCGCCAGGCTGATGGCGGCGGCGCGCCGCGAAAGGCTCGGCGCCTTTGATACGCTCGACATCGGCGGCGGTTTCCCCATCGAGTATGGGCAGCCGGTGCAGGACATCGGCCGCTTCTGCGCGCCGCTGCGCGCGGCGGTGGCGAAGCTCCCGAGGCGCGTGCGCGTGATCGCCGAGCCCGGGCGCTACATTGTGGGTCCGTCCGCCATTGGCGTGGCCTCGGTGATGGGGCGCGCACGGCGCGAGGGACGCTGGTGGTATTACCTCGACGACGGGCTATACGGCTCCTACAGCGGGCAACTGTTCGATCACGCACGTTACCCGGTGGAAGCGCTGCGCGATGGCGCCGAGCGGCTGCCGTCGGTGCTCGCGGGGCCGACCTGCGACAGCATCGACGTGATCGCGGAGAACCTCATGTTGCCGCAGCTGAAAGCTGGAGACCTGGTCGTCGGCCGCGCCATGGGCGCCTATACCTGGGCGTGCGCCTCGGAGTTCAACCTCTTCCCCAAAGCCACCGTGGTGGCGGTCAACACGCGCGCCGGTGACACCGGCAGCGTCACGCCGTGGCCGCTGTAGCGCTTGACATTTTCGGGGCAGCGCTTGATCCGCAATATCGTGTTCGACATCGGCTGGGTGTTCGTACGGCTCAATTACCGTCCGATCCTCGGGCATCTGAAGGCGCACGGCGCGGAACTGGGCGATCGCGACGCGGTGATGGAGCGCATCGGACTTGCGGATCACGAGTGCGGGCGCTTGCCCGGCCGCGGGCTCCTGGAGCGTCTCGCGGCCCTGGCGCGCCAGCCCGTGTCGCTCGAGGAGACGCATGCGCACTGGGTGGACATGTTCGAGCTCGAGCCGGCGATGGTCGATCTGGCCCACCGCCTGAGCGAACGCCACCGGGTGTTCCTCCTGTCCAACATCGGCGATCTGCACTGGGCACATCTGTCGCGCGAATATCGCCTGCACGCCATCGGGCATGGAGCGCTGCCGTCATACCTCGCGGGTGTCATGAAGCCGCACGCCGGCATCTATGCCGAGGCCGAGCGGCGCTTTGCCCTCGAGCCGGCCGCCACGGTGTTCATCGACGACCGGGCGGATAACATCGCCACCGCCCGCGCGCGCGGCTGGCGGGGCATCGTGCACGGCGGCTACCACAGCACGCTCACCGCCCTGCGCGACCTCGAGGTCGCGTGCTGAAGCTCGACTACCTGTGGGCGGCCGTGTGCATTCTGGGTGCGGTATATTTCGCGTTCCGTTCGCCGGGCGCCCCATGAAGAACGAAGTCGTAGCGGAGCCTCTGACCGCCATCCACGCGCAGGTGATCGCCGCCCGGGAGGGACGCGATCCGCGCGTCATCGCGCGCATGTTCTCGGGTTGGGCGGTGTTCGGTGAGCGGCAGTTCGTGCGCGGCTACGCAGTGCTGCTGCCGGATCCGGTGGTGCCGAATCTCAACGCGCTCGGTGCCCGCGAGCGCATCGCCTTTCTCTCCGACATGTCGCGCCTGGGCGATGCGCTGCTCAAGGTGACGGGAGCCATGCGCATCAACTACGCGATTTTCGGCAACCAGGATGCGGCGCTGCACGCGCACGTCATCCCGCGCTACGTCGATGAACCGCAGGCGCTGCGCGGCGCGCAGCCCTGGGCCTACGACTGGTCCGCGGCGCCGGCGTTCGAGCGGGCGTCGTGCCAGGAACTCGCCGAGAACCTGCTGCGCGAACTCACGCGTATGGGCGTCACCAAGCCCATGCGCTTCAATCCCGGTGCGAACGCCGACAGCTGAAGCGAAGCTCGCTTCGCGCAGCGACCCGCATCGCTCACTTCGGCGGCTGTGCCGGAGGCGTCGTCGCCGGTTGTGCGGGCGCCCCAGGTTGCGCGGGCGCCCCAGGTTGCGCGGGCGCCCCAGGTTGCGCCGCGGTCGGAGCCGCTTTGACGCTCAGCAGCTCGACTTCGAAAATCAGCAGCGAGCCGGGAGGAATAGGCGGCGCGGAGCGCAGGTCGTACGCGAGTTGCGGCGGAATGAAGAGTTGCCACTTGGCGCCGGGCTTCATGAGACCCAGTGCCTCGGTCCAGCCGGGAATGACGCGGCTGACCTGGAAGTTCGCCGGCTGTCCGCGCTTGTAGCTGCTGTCGAACTCGGTCCCATTCATCAGCGTGCCCCGGTAGTTCACCGTGACCTCGTCGTTTACCTTGGGCGATGCGCCGCCGCTGCCGGCGGTCAGCACCTTGTACTGCAGGCCGCTCGCGGTCGTGACGACGTCGGATTTCTTGCCGTTCTCGGCCAGGAACTTTGCCGCGGCGCGGTGGTTGGATTCGCCGACGGAGTCCACCAGAGCGCGCAAGTTTTCGCGATCCTTGTCCGTCATCGAGACCTTGCCGGAGAGCGCATCGTGCACGCCCTGCGCGAGTTGCTGCGCGTTGAGCAGATCGGGCGGAATGCCGCTGGCGCGCAACTGCTCGCCCATCGACACGCCGACACTGTAACTGGGGGAGCTGGCCTTTGCGGGCGCCTCCTGGGCGGCGCCGGCCTTCGCGGGCGCCTTTTTCGCCGGGGCGGGGGTCTGCGACGAGGGCGCAGCGCCCGAGGGCGGTTGCTGCGCAGCGAGCATCGAGCCCGCTACAAGCGCGACCGCGGCGGCGGTGCTGACGAGGAGGAATGTCCGGCCGCGGCGCGGCGCTGGCAGTGTCATGGGCTACCCTTCGAAGGCTTGAACGGGTCGGGAGTGTGGCTGATTGCAGGCCCGGGCGCTGCACTTTCTGCCGTGGATCCCCGCTTGACGAGCATCCCCGGGAGCTCGCCATCGTTAAGTTAACGGCGGATCCGCGCCCGACAGCGATGCGAGCTCCTCGTCCGTGAACGTTCTCTGGGAGAGGAGCCACCTGGCCCGATGCAACTGGGGGGCGGCGACGTATATACGGGAGGGCGCCGCCTGCCCGAGGACACCGGCATCCGACATGACCCGAACCACGACCCCCTCGGCAGCGAGCACCTCGGCCAGAGACTGCGCGGAGGGCAGATCCGACAGCGTGGTAAGCAGGCGCCATTCAGACTCGGACATGATGTCGCTACAGTGCCAAATGCGGGATGTTTCTACAATGCAGACACCGGCAGGCCGCAGCGGGGCTTAGGCGTGCTCAGAATTCGTCAGCTTTCCCGCAGCTTCCGCGAGGGCGCGCGCGTGCACCAGGTGCTCGACCGCGCCGACGCGCAGGTGAGCCGCGGCGAGACGGTCGCGGTCACCGGACGCAGCGGCTCGGGCAAATCGACACTCCTCAATCTCATCAGCGGCATCGACCGTGCCGACCGCGGCACCGTGGAGATCGACGGCCGTGACGTGACGGCGATGGGCGAGCCGGCCCGCACCCTGTTCCGGCGCGCCCACATCGGCTTCGTCTACCAGTTCTTCAACCTGATCCCGACGCTCGATGTCGCGGAAAACGTGCGCCTGGTGCTCGAACTCAACGGCGTACGCGGAGCACAGGCACGCGAGCGCAGCCTCGCGGTGCTCGCGGACGTGGGTCTGCGCGAGCGCGCGCACAGCGCGGTGGACCAGCTCTCCGGCGGCGAGCAGCAGCGGGTGGCGATTGCCCGCGCGCTGGTGCACCGTCCCGGGCTGCTGCTGGCCGATGAACCCACCGGCAATCTCGACGAACAGACTGCGGGTGAAGTACTGCCGGTGCTGTTGTCGCTCACGCGCGCGCGCGGTACCACCGTCGTGGTCGTGACTCACGATGTCGCCGTGTCGAGTCTGGCGGATCGCGTGCTGGAACTGCGCGAGGGCCGGCTGCACGACGCGCCCGAACCGCGAGCTCGCGCCTCATGATGCCGACCCTGCGTGCAGCCAGCCTGCGGCATCTGCTGCGCCATCCGGCGCAACTGGCGCTGGCGCTCATCGGGCTGACACTCGGTGTGGGCACGATCGTGGCGGTGGACGTTGCCACGGCGAGCTCGCAGCGCGCCTTCGAGCTTTCCCTGCAGGCGGTCAACGGCGCCGCCACGCATCAGATCACAGGCGGTCCGCGCGGGATCGATGAACGGCTGTACACGCAGCTGCGCACGCATGCCGGCGCGGGCGCGCCGCTGCGGTTCGCGCCGGTGGTGGCAGGGTACGTCACCGTGGGTGAGCGCACGATGCAACTGATCGGCGTCGACCCGTTCGCCGCCGCGGAGCTCGCGGGCGGGTGGCGTGTTGCCGCAGCGCCTGACCCGGCAAGGGAGGGCGTCGATGGGTTGCGCCGCTGGTTTACCGAGCCGGGCGCCGTGGTCATGAGTGCGGCGACTGCGGAGCAGCTGCGGCTGGCGATCAACAGCGGCTTCGACGTGGCCGTCGGTGGCGTGCGGCAGCGGGCCGCGCTCATCGGCCGGATCACCGACGCAGGCCCGGGGTTCGACGCGGTGCTGCTCACGGACATCGCGCAGGCCCAGGAGTGGCTCGCAGCGAGCGGCCGCCTGTCGCGCATCGACGTGCGTCTTGCCGAGGGCACGGCCGGCGCGGTGCTGCTGGCGCGGCTGCACGCGCAACTGCCTGCGGATCTGGAGCTGCACACGACGCGCGCGCAAGGCCGCGAGACCTTCGCCATGACGGACGCGTTCACGACCAACCTGAAGGCCATGAGCCTGTTGGCACTGCTGGTGGGCGCGTTTCTCATCTACGGGGCAGTGAGCTTCGCGGTGTTGCAGCGCCGCGCCACCATCGCCGTGCTGCGGGCGCTGGGCGCTACCCGCGGCGAGGTGCTCGCCGTCGTGCTCAGCGAAGCGGCGGTGCTGGGCGTCGTCGGCGCGCTCTGCGGGGTGCTGCTGGGGCTGGCGATCGGACGGGGCCTGGTGGGACTCGTTTCACAGACCATCAATGACCTGTATTTCGTGGTGACGGTCAAGGAGGTGACCGTGCCCGTGAGCGGCGTCGTCACCGCGGTGTGCGCCGGCCTGGCGACGGCGCTCGCCGCGGCGCTGCTGCCGGCGCTGGAGGTGGCCGCGAGCGCACCGCAGCTGGGACTGGCGCGCTCAGTGCTCGAAAGGCGGGCGGTGCAGGTGGCGCGCACCCTCGCCGTCGTCAGCGCACTGCTGGCGGTGGGGGCGGGGCTCACGGTGTGGGTCTCCGGCCGCAGCCTCCTGGCCGGGTTCGCCACGCTGTTCATGTTGCTGTTGAGTGTGGCGGCGCTCACGCCCGCGGCGCTGCGCGTCCTGGCACAGGCCGCGGCACGGCTCGGCGCGCGCATGAGCCCGGTGGTGCGGCTCGCCTGCGGCGACATCGCGGCCTCGCTCAGCCGCACGGGCGTGGCCAGCGCCGCGCTCGGCATGGCGCTCACCGCCATGATCGGGGTCGCCATCATGGTGGAGAGCTTCCGGGAATCCCTGCGCGAGTGGCTCATTCAAACCCTGCGCGCGGACGTCTACGTCAGCGCTCCGGGGCCGGCGGAAGCGTCGGAACGCCGGCTCGACCCGGCCGCCATCCGCGCGCTGCTCGCCATACCGGGGATCCGTGATCATAGTGAGAGTCGCCGGGTGGTGGTCGGATCGGAGCGCGGCGCGCTGGATCTGAACGCCGTCAGACTCGCGCATGCCAGCTACGCGGCGCTGAAGTTCACGCAGGCAGACGCGGCGCACGCGTGGCCGCAGTTTGCGCGCGGCGCGATCCTCATCTCCGAGCCGCTCGCGTGGCGGCTGGCTCTGGCACCGCATGACACGCTTACCCTGACGACCGCTTCCGGGCCGCGGGCGTTTGCGGTGGCGGGCGTGTACCGCGAATACGGTAACGACCGCGGCGAGGTGCTCATGAGCCTCGGACAATACCAGCGTCTGTGGGACGATGAGGCGATCAGCGGGCTCGGCATCTACCTGGAGCCCGGGGTTGAGGCTTCCGTCGCGGTCGGCGAATTGCGCGCGGCCGCACGCGGCCGGCAGGCGCTCTTTATCCGTTCCAACGCCGACATTCGCGCGCTATCGATGCGCATTTTCGAGCGCACCTTCGTGATTACGCGGGTGCTGTACTGGCTCGCCGCGGGCGTGGCCGCGGTGGGCCTGGTGAGTGCGCTGCTCGCGTGGGAGCTGGAGCGTTCGCGGCAACTGGCGATCCTGCGCTGCCTCGGCCTGACCCCGGGGGGCACTGCGCTGTTGGTGCTGGCGCAGACCACTTTTATGGGGATCGCGGCGCTGCTCGCGGCGATTCCGGCGGGACTGCTGACCGCGCTGGTGCTGACGGGCGTTATCAATCGCCGCGCCTTCGGCTGGCAGATCGATCTGCACCTGGCGCCGGCGCAGTTCACCGATGCCTTGTGGCTGGCGCTCGCCGCGGCCCTGGCGGCGGGTGTGTACCCGGCGTGGCGCAGCGCGCGGGCGCCGCTCGCGAACGCTCTGCGGGAGGAGTGATGCGCCGCAGCCGCGCGCGGGCAGTGGTGCGGGTGGCGATCGCCGGGGCGGCCGCAGGCGCGATCGCGAGCGCGGCGGCGCCCCCCGCGCAGCTGAATCCCTTGTCCGGCGCCGCGCCGGCGGGCTTTGCGCAGGTGCTGGCGCCCACGACCTTCGTGTTTCCGCGTGATCACGCACCGCATCCGCAGTTCCGGCAGGAGTGGTGGTATGTGAGCGGCAATCTGGACGCCCCATCGGGAGAGCGCCTGGGATTTGAGCTGACGTTCTTCCGCTTTGCCCTGCAGCCCGAGCCGGCGCTCGCGCCTGCGCCCGCGCCCGTCTCCGCGTGGCGCACACGCCAGATCTACATGGCGCACTTTGCGATTACGGACGTGACCGCCGGGCGATTTCGCTTCGCGCAGAAACTCTCGCGCGAGGCGCTGGGGCTCGCCGGTGGAAAGACCGTGCCGCTGCGCGTGTGGATCGACGACTGGTCACTTGAAGCGGCGAGCACGGGCGCCGCGACGCAGGAGTCGTGGAGCCTGCGCGCCGCGCAGCCCGGGTACGAGCTCGAGCTTACGCTGCAGGCCCTGACACCACCGGTTCTGAACGGTGATGCAGGATTGAGCCGCAAGTCGGGAGAGCCGGGCGCGGCGACCTACTACTACTCGATTCCGCGCCTGGCCGTGCACGGGCGGCTGATCCGCGAGGGGCATCCGCTTGGTGTACAGGGCCTGGCGTGGCTCGATCGCGAGTGGGGGAGCGGGGCCTTAAGCGCGCAGCAGGTGGGCTGGGACTGGTTCGCGCTGCAGCTGAACGACGGCACCGCGCTGATGTTTTACGCGCTGCGCGA
>CATPBQ010000241.1 GCA_955652795.1 uncultured Steroidobacteraceae bacterium
CGGCATGTCCGGCACCCGGCGCCTGAGCCCGGGGGCCGCGACCTCGAGCCGCAGATCGCAGGCGATGCGCGTGAGCTGCCGCGCGAGGTACACCGACTCGCGATGCTCGGTGAGGCGCGCACCCAAGGTTCCCGCGCCGCGGAGCTTCAGGCGCGCGACGCGTGCCAGGTCAGCGTACAGCTCATCGAGCGAGCTGAACGCCTGCATGAGGGAAGCGGCGGTGCGGTGCCCGATGCCGGGCACGCCGGGAATGTTGTCCACCTCATCGCCGGTGAGCGCGAGATAGTCGGCGAAGCGCTCAGGTCTCACGCCGAAATGGCGCTCGATGTCGTGATAGCCGAACTGCTCGCGCGCGCCGAAGTCCCAGAACAGGTCGCCGTTGCGGACCAGCTGGGCAAGATCCTTGTCGCGGGTGATGAAAGCCGAGCGCACGGCCTGCTCGCGCATCAGGGCGGCGAGCGTCCCGATGATGTCGTCGGCCTCGTAGTCGGGGTCCACGAATACCGCGACGCCCAGGCGCCGGCACACCTCACGGCAGTGCTCGAACTGCAGCGCCAGATCCGCCGGCGCGCGCTCGCGGTTGGCCTTGTACGGCGGGTAGATGCGATTGCGGTAGGAGCTGACCCGGCGCTGATCGAAGGCGACCGCCATGTAGGTGGGGCGCACCCGCTCGATGAGATCTCCGAGGAAGCGCGCGAACCCGAACACGGCGTGCGCCGGGTTGCCGTCCCGGTCGCGCATCTCGGGGAGCACGGAGTGATAGGCGCGAAAGACGTAGACCGAAGCGTCGACGAGGAAGATCAAGGCGCCGCTCCGCTGCTCATGCCCGGCGCCACCTTAGCAGCCGGCGGCCATCATCGCCACGCGCACGCGCGGCGGCTGAGCGTGCGGGGCGGGTTCAGGACAGCCAGCGCTGGATGCGATCGTGCAGCGGGCTCGAGCGCGGGAAATGCGCCACCAGGTATTGCATCTGATCGGCCAGCACCCGCCGCCCCTTGAGAAAGATGTATTCCGCATAGGTCGGCGTGAACGGCACCGCGATCAGCTGCATGCGCGCCTGCTCGGGAGTGCGCGAGGCCTTCTGGTTGTTGCAGCGGCGGCAGGCCGCCACCACGTTGGTCCAGATGTCCGTGCCGCCCTGGCTGAAGGGGCGGATGTGATCGCGTGACAGCTCGCGCGAGGCAAAGCGCTGGCTGCAGTACATGCACAGGTACGCATCGCGCCGGAACAGCGTCTGGTTGTTCAACGGCGGAACGTAGTCGTGGCGCGTGTTGCCCGGATTGCCGGTGTGCCCGACGGTCGCGACGATGGAGTTGACCTCCAGCACCGTGCGCCGCCCGCTGCGCGCATTGGTGCCGCCATACAGCTCATACAGCAGCGAGCCGCACGTGTAAGCCACCTGCTCTTGGGTGTACAGTCGCGCGGCTTCCTTGTAGTCGATCCACTCGAGCGGCATGCCGGCGACGTCCGTGCGCAGCACGAGCTGCGACAGCCCGCGCGCCGCGGGAGTCGCGACTATCGCGAAGTCGTCCAGGAGGCCGTGATCGGCGCGCTCAAGATCGATGCCCAGCATGGCGGCGTAAGATACGGCACTTGTGTGCAGGAATTCAACATTGCAAGATCTTAATTCAATTGGGGATTTCCAAACCCGTGGGCGCTCGGCCACGGCTTAGTACGCGAGGGGCGTGAATGTCAGTAACCATTGGCGCGCTGCGCGAGAGCGCGCCGCGTGAAACGCGGGTCAGTGTGGTTCCTGAAGTGGCCGACAAGCTGGCCAGGGAAGGCGCGCGCGTCGTGATCGAGCGCGGCGCCGGGGAGCGCGCCTGTTTCCCGGACTCTCTTTATAAGAGTGTCACCTGGGCGGACTCCGCCGCCAGCGTGCTCGGGGGGTCGGACGTGATCCTGACGGTACAACCGCTGACGGTGGAGCAGATCCAGCAGCTGAAGTCCGGCGCGGTGGTCGTCGGCTTCATGCAGCCGCACGCGCGCGCCGCCGAGGTGCGCGCGCTGCAGGCGCACGGCGTCACGAGCTTCGCCATGGAACTGGTGCCGCGCATTTCGCGCGCGCAGTCGATGGATGCGCTTTCCTCGCAGGCCGCGATCGCCGGGTACAAGGCGGTCCTGATCGCCGCCTCACACCTGCAGAAGTTCCTGCCCATGCTCACGACCGCCGCCGGCACCATCCGCCCGTCGCAGCTGCTGATCATCGGCGCGGGAGTGGCGGGACTGCAGGCGATCGCGACCGCCAGACGCCTGGGCGCGGTGGTCGAGGCCTACGACGTGCGCAGCGCCACCCGCGAGCAGGTGAAGTCCCTGGGCGCGAAGTTCGTCGACACCGGCGTGAGCGCGGAAGGCTCCGGCGGCTACGCGCGCGAGCTCACCGCCGAGGAGAAGGCCAGGCAGCAGGAAGTGCTCGACTCGCGCATCGCCGCGGCGGATGCCGTGGTCACGACCGCCTCGGTCCCCGGGCGTCCGGCACCGAAGATCATCTCGCGCGCAGCGGTGGAACGCATGCGCGCCGGATCGGTAGTGGTCGACATCGCCGCCGAACAGGGCGGCAATTGCGAGCTGACCCGCCCCGGCGAGGTGCTCGAGCACCAGGGGGTGAAGGTGGTGGGGCCGGTGAATCTGCCCGCCGAGCTCGCCTATAACGCGAGCGAGATGTACGCGCGCAACCTCTACAATTTCCTCAAGCCGGCGCTGGTAAAGGGTGAGCTGGTGATCGACTGGACCGACGAGGTGTTTGCGCAGTCGTGTCTGACCAGCGGCGGACAGATCAAGCACCAACCGACGGCTAAGGCGCTGGAGGGCTGACATGACCGGGATGGTGGCGCTGTATATCTTCATGCTCGCGGCCTTCACCGGTTACGAGGTCATCTCGCGTGTGCCGGTGATCCTGCATACCCCGCTGATGTCGGGCTCGAATTTCGTGCACGGCATCGTGCTGGTGGGCGCGATGGTCGCGCTCGGTGGCGCGCACACGCCGCTGGAGAAGACCATCGGCTTTATCGGCGTGCTGCTCGCCGCCGGCAACGCCGTGGGCGGTTACGTCGTGACCGAGCGCATGCTCGAGATGTTCAAGTCGAGCGGGCGAGCCGCGCAGGAGCGGCGAGCGCACGGGCAGGATGCCCGGGCGGGGAGCGCGGCCAGGGACGACCAAGAGCGAGCGCGCACCGCCGGCAAGAGGCCGCACTGATGCTGGCCGGGATTTCCGCCGACCTGGCGATCCAGGCGAGCTATTTCGTCACCGCGGTGCTGTTCATCATGGGGCTCAAGCGCATGAGCTCTCCGGTCACGGCCCGCAGCGGCATCCTGTGGGCCGGCGCCGGCATGCTGGTGGCGACCCTCATCACGTTCCTGTACCCGGGAATGTCCAACTACGGGCTGATGCTCCCGGCGATGCTGGTTGGCGCGGTGCTCGCGTGGTGGAGCGGCAAGCGCGTGGCCATGACCAACATCCCGCAGATGATCGCGCTCTACAACGGCATGGGGGGCGGGGCGGCGGCGGCGATCGCGGCGGTGGAGCTGTATCGCGGCGGCACCGAAGGCTACGCGAGCACGACGCTCGCGGTGGCCGGTGGCATCATCGGCGCGGTGTCCTTCAGCGGCAGTGCGATCGCCTTCGGGAAACTGCAGGGTCTGATCACACGCAGCATCCGCTTCCGCGGGCAGCAGTTCCTCAATCTGCTGCTGCTCGCCGTGGCGCTGGTGCTCGGTGCGCTGGTCGCCGCACACTTCAACACCTCGCTCGGGGTGGTCACCGGATTCTTCGTGCTGGCGCTGGTGCTCGGGCTCACCATGACGCTGCCGATCGGCGGCGCCGACATGCCGGTCGTCATCTCCCTGTACAACGCGCTCACCGGCCTTGCGGTGGCCCTGGAGGGCTTCGTACTCAACAACGCCGCGATGATCATCGCCGGCACGGTGGTGGGCTCGGCCGGTACCCTGCTCACGCAGCTGATGGCGAAGGCCATGAACCGCTCGCTCGGCAACGTGCTGTTCTCGGGGTTCGGCGACACCGGCGGCGCCGCTACCGGCGAGGTCGGCGGCAGCCTGAAGCCCATCGAGGCCAGCGATGCCGGCGTGATGATGGCGTTCGCGCAGAAAGTGATCGTCGTTCCGGGTTACGGCATGGCGGTGGCGCAGGCCCAGCACAAGGTCTGGGAGCTGTCTCAGCTGCTCATCGATCGCGGCGTGCAGTTGCGGTTCGCGATCCATCCGGTCGCGGGACGCATGCCGGGGCACATGAACGTGCTGCTGGCGGAAGCGGGTGTGCCCTACGACCTGATTTCCGATCTCGATGAGATCAACGCCGAATTCGAAACCGCCGACGTCGCACTCATCATCGGCGCCAACGACGTCGTGAACCCGGTGGCGCGCACCGACAAGTCGAGCCCGATCTACGGCATGCCGATCCTGAATGCCGACAAGGCGAAGAACGTCATCGTCATCAAGCGCGGCCAGGGCGCGGGATTCTCCGGGATCGAGAACGCGCTCTTCTATCTGGACAACACGCGCATGCTGTACGGGGATGCGCAGAAGGCGGCGGCGGAATTGATCCAGGCGATCAAGGCAGTCGGGTGAGGCGGCGGCCGCGGCGGTTGCTGCCGCGCGATGGCAAGGAGACCTCACGTGCATCGTAGAACCCTGCTGCAGGGCGCCGCCGTACTGCCGGTGGTTGCGCTGCTGCCTGCGCCCCTGTCTGCCGTGCAGGCGCGCGCACGCTCGCTGCTGCGGCGCGTGCGTCCCGGGGATGGCGCCTGGCCCGGCGCGGCCAGCTGGCGCAAGCTCAGGGACGCCGTGGGCGGCAATCTGATCGAAGTGCATTCGCTGTTCGGCGCCTGTGATAAAGAGCCCGGCGTCGCGGCTTGCCGGGAGGCTACCGAGAACATCCACAATCCGTTCTATATCGGCGACCAGCCCGCGGGCACGCAGGTCAGCGGCTGGCTCGATGCCTGGACGCCGGCGCCGAGCGTCTATGCCCTGAAGGCCCGACACACCGCCGACGTGGTCGCCGGCGTCAACTTCGCGCGCGACAACAAGCTGCGGCTGGTCGTCAAGGGCACCGGCCACAGCTATCAGGGCACCTCCAACGCGGCGGACTCCCTGCTGATCTGGACCCGCGCGATGAACCAGGTCACGGTGCACGAGGCCTTTGTCGCCAGCGGTTGCGGGGGCAAGGCGCAACCCGTGCCCGCGGTGAGCACCGAGGCGGGCGCCATGTGGATCGATCTCTACCATGCCGTGACCTCCAGGGCGGGCCGTTATGTGCAAGGCGGCGGCTGCACCACGGTCGGGGTCGCCGGCCTGGTTCAAAGCGGTGGCTTCGGCAGCTTCTCCAAAGGCTTCGGTACGGCCGCCTCGGGACTGCTCGAGGCCGAGGTGGTCACCGCGGATGGCAGCGTGCGCACCGTCAACGCCTGCACCCATCCCGACCTGTTCTGGGCAATCAAGGGCGGCGGTGGCGGCAGTTGGGGTGTCATCACCCGCCTCACGCTGCGCAC
>CATPBQ010000242.1 GCA_955652795.1 uncultured Steroidobacteraceae bacterium
CGCGGCGATGCCCCGCAGGCGGTCGCCACCGCGCGCCAGGCGAAGGCGCACGATGGAACGCGCGGCGGCTTCGAGGTTGCGGAGATTCTCGCCTCGCTCGATCGCAACGAGGAGGCCCACCAGGAGCTGGAGCATCTGCGCACGAGCGGCGCGCCGGCCGCGGAGATCGATCGGCGGCTCGCGCTGCTGGCGTTCGCGTCCGGGGACCTGAAGGAAGCCCGCCAGCGCTTCACGGAGCTGCTGTCGAGCGGCCAGGGCAACGATACGGCGCAGCTGTATCTGGCTGATATCGCGGCGCGTGACGGCGATCCGGAGGGAGCGATCGCGGCCTACCGCCGCCTCTATGACTCGTCAGTGGCGCTGTCGGCGCGCTCGCGGGCTGCGTCGCTGCTGCTCGATCGCAACGCGCGCGCCGAGGCGCTGGCGCTGCTCGATGACTATGTCGCGGACCATCCGGAGGATGAGCTCGACCTGACACTCGCCAAGGCGCGGCTGCTGGCCGATCACGGCGAAGCGGACACCGGGCTGGCGTTGCTCGCGACCGCGCTCGAACGCCATCCGCAACATCCCTCGATCCAATACGACCGCGCAGTGATACTCGAACAGGCGGGGCACGTGCACGAGTCGGTCGAGGCGCTCGAGCAGATGCTCGTCCAGCGCCCCGACGACCCGACGCTGTTGAATGCTCTCGGTTACACGCTGGCGGACCACACGCTCGAGCTGGGGCACGCCGAAGGCCTCATCCGCCGCGCGCTCGCCGTGATGCCCGACAACCCCGCAGCGCTCGATAGCCTCGGTTGGGTGCATTTCCGTGCCGGCGACGCCAGGGGCGCCATCAGCACTCTCGAGCATGCCTATGCCCTCGGCCACGACGCCGAGATTGCCGCTCATTGGGGCGAGGTGCTGTGGGTGAGCGGCAAGCGCGGCGAGGCGCGCCGGGTGTGGGCGGCGGCGCTGGCCCGCGAGCCCGATTCGAAAGCGCTGAAGGCAACGCTCAAGCGGTTCCTGCCCGATGCGCAGTAGGGTGCTGCGCGTCGGCGCAGCGGCCGTGCTGTGCGGGTTGGCCGGCTGCCGCACCGCGCCGGTGGCTCCTGCGGCGATGGCACCGTGGGAGGTTCGGCGTCCGCAGCTGCAGGCGCGCGAGCATTTCGACCTCAAGGGGCGAGTGGCGGTCGCGACCGGACCCCAGGGCTTCAACGCGAACCTGCATTGGGAACAACAGGGCAGGCGCTCGCAGCTGATGCTCGAGGGCCCGCTCGGAACAGGTGCCGTGCAGATCAGCGCATCGGGCAATGATCTTGACATAGTCACGGCGCGCGGCGAGCACGTGGACAGCGCCGCGGCGCATGCCGATCTCGCGACGCGTCTGGGGTTCGATCCGCCGCTGCCGAGTCTGCGTTACTGGATCCTCGGAGTGCCCGACCCGGACCAACCCGCCACTGAGGAGCTCGATCAGCGGCAACAGCGCCTGCAGGGTCTCACCCAGGCCGGCTGGCACATTGACTACACCCTCTACGTTGCGGTCGGCGGTGAGTCGCTGCCGGCGCGCCTCACACTGCAACGCGACGCGGTGCGCGTGCGGCTGCTCGTGGATGACTGGCAGTTATGACAGCCGGGGAGACGCACTGGCCCGCCCCCGCGAAACTCAATCTCTTCCTCCACGTGACCGGCCGTCGCGCGGACGGTTATCACGAGCTGCAGACGCTCTTTCAGCTCATCGACCTGTGCGACACGGTCGCGATCAGTGTGCGCGAGGACGGGCAGATCGAGCGGCCGGTGGGCCCGCCCGACGTGCCTTGCGAGGCGGATCTGACCGTGCAGGCCGCCCGGGCGCTCCAGAACGCCACCGGCACGCGCCTTGGGGCGAGTCTGCAGGTGCGCAAGCGCATCCCCCAGGGCGGTGGCCTGGGCGGGGGCAGCTCGGACGCGGCGACGACGCTCCTCGCGCTGAACGAGCTGTGGAACTGCGGGCTCTCCTTGAGCGAGCTGGCCAGCCTTTCGAGGCCGCTGGGTGCGGATGTGCCTGTTTTTGTTCAGGGTTCCTCGGCCTGGGCGGAGGGGATCGGCGAGCGCCTGACGCCCGTCACCCTGCCCGGGAAGTGGTACGTCGTGATCTACCCGGGAGTGGCGGTGAGCACCCGGGGGGTATTCCAGAGCCCTGAATTGACACGAAATTCACCCCTCATCACAATACGCGCCTTTTTTGAGTCGGGTGGTCGCAACGACTGCGAGCCGGTCGTGCGCTCGCGCGCACCGCAGGTGGCGGAAGCGCTCGAGTGGCTGGCGCGGTTTGCGCCGGCGCGCTTGACGGGCACCGGGTCATGCGTCTTCAGCGCATGCGGGAGCGCCAGCGACGCCGAGCGCCTGGCGGCGCGGGTTCCCGATCGCTGGATGAGCTTTGTGGCCCGGGGCCTGAACACCTCGCCCGTGCACGAACGCCTCAAGCACGGGCGGCAAACCTGAGGCGGCTGTAAGATGCGCGCCCGCCAGCTCTCCGCGCGGGCGGACCGATGCTGGGGTGTCGCCAAGTGGTAAGGCAGCGGGTTTTGATCCCGCCATTCGGAGGTTCGAATCCTTCCACCCCAGCCAGTTTCCCGGCGCCGGCGCCTGATGCGCGCGGGCACGGGGGAGGGTGGTGGATACACACAGCGCAGAAAATATGGGTTCCAGCGACACACTGGCGCTGTTTGCCGGCAATGCCAACCCGGTGCTGGCGCAGGACATTGCGCGCAGCCTGCAGACCTCGCTCGGTCGTGCCTACGTCGGGCGCTTCAGCGACGGCGAGGTCAACGTCGAGCTGATGGAGAACGTGCGCGGGCGCGACGTGTTCATCGTGCAGTCGACCTGTCCGCCGGCGAACGACAGCCTGATGGAGCTGCTGGTGATGGTGGACGCCTGCCGGCGCGCCTCCGCCGCACGTATCACCGCGGTAGTGCCGTACTTCGGCTACTCGCGCCAGGACCGGCGCCCGCGCGCGACGCGCTCGGCCATCACCGCGAAGCTGGTTGCCAACATGGTGTCGAGCGCGGGAGTGAACCGCCTGCTGACGGTCGATCTGCACTCCGATCAGATCCAGGGGTTTTTCGACATCCCGGTCGACAACGTATATGCCTCGCCGGTGTTGCTCGGCGAAGCGTGGAAGCAGGCCTACCGCAACGTGATCGTCGTGTCGCCCGATGTGGGCGGCGTGGCGCGCGCGCGGGCCTTCGCCAAGCGTCTTGACGATGCCGAGCTGGCGATCATCGACAAACGTCGCCCGCGGCCGAACGAGTCGAAGGTGATGAACATCATCGGCAAGGTCGAGGGCAAGACCTGCATGCTGGTCGACGACATGGTCGACACCGCCGGCACGCTGTGCCGGGCCGCGCAGGCGCTGAAAGACGAGGGCGCGCTGAAGGTGGTGGCCTACATCACGCACCCGGTGCTGTCCGGCGGCGCGGTACAGAGGATTTCGCAGTCGGGGCTGGATGAGCTGGTCGTGACGGACACGATTCCGCTCAGTGCCGAAGCCACGGGCGCCGGCCGCATCCGCCAGCTGTCGGTGGCGGAGCTGCTGGCGGAAACCATCCGCCGCATCCGCGACGAGGAGTCGGTGAGCTCGCTGTACGTCGACTGAGTTTTTTGGGTATGCCGGTCTGGTCGCGGACCGGCAGTGTTGAGTCACTACCGGAGACATGTAAATGCGTATTTCGTTCACCTTCGGCGCGGATGTCCGCGAGACGCAAGGCAAGGGTGCGAGCCGCCGCCTGCGTCACACCGGCAAGGTCCCCGCCATATTGTACGGTGCCCACCAGGACGCCCAGGCGCTGGTTCTCGACCAGCAGAATCTTCTCACCATGATCGCCGACGAGCGCTTCTACTCCTCGATCGTGCGGCTGAAGATCGGTGAGCGTACCCAGGAAGCGATCATCAAGGACGTGCAGATGCACCCCGCGAGGAACGTGGTCGTGCATGTGGATCTGCAGCGCGTGATCGAGAACGAGACAATCCGCATCCGGCTGCCAATCCACTTCAGGGGAGAGAGCGTGTCGCCCGGCGTCAAGACCCAGGGCGGGGTGGTATCGCACATGCGCGCCGACGTCGAGGTCAGCTGCCTGCCGAAGGATCTGCCGGAATTCCTGGAGCTGGATCTTTCGGGCATGAGCCTCAACGAAACCAAGTTCCTGGCGGATATCCCGCTGCCTGCGGGCGTGGCGATTCCGGAGCTCACGCAGCGCAACGCGCCGGTCGTGTCGATCCATGCTCCGCGTGCCGAGGAGCCCGAGCCGGTTGCCGCAGAGGCCGTCGCCGCCGTGCCGGTCGAGGGTGCCGCGCCTGCCATTGCAGGTGCACCCGGTGCTCCGGGCGCTGCGCCTGCGGCGCCCCCGGGCGCTCCCGGCGCCGCCCCCAGCGAGGCCAAGAAGGGCGAGGCCAAGAAGGGCGAGGAGAAGAAGGAGGCCGCTCCTGCCAGGAAGGAGGGCGGCAAGAAATAGCCGCCACGACAGGCGCTGCACCGGACACGTCGTTTGCGGTGTGAGTCAACGACATGGCAGGTGAGCCGCTCAAGCTGATCGTCGGGCTCGGTAATCCGGGCACCGAATACGCACGCACGCGCCACAACGCGGGTTTCCAGTTCGCTGACGAGCTGGCCCGCCGCCACGGCGCCACGTTCCGCAGCGAGCCCCGTCACCGCGCGGAGCTGGCGCGCACGCGTGTGGGCGACAGCGAGCTGTGGTTGTTGAAGCCCATGAGCTACATGAACAACAGCGGCGATCCGGTGCGCAGCGTCGCGGGTTTCTACAAGGTCCCCGTCGAGTCGGTGCTGGTGGCGTACGACGAGCTGGATTTCCCCGCGGGGATGGTGCGTCTGAAGCAGGGCGGCGGCGCCGCCGGCCACAACGGCATGCGCGACGTCATCGCGCAAATGGGCGATGCGTTCTGGCGGCTGCGGATCGGCATCGGTCACCCGGGCGAGCGTGCCGCGGTGCTCGATTATGTGTTGGGGCGCCCGCCCGCAGCCGATGCGCAGCTCATCCATGAGGCGCTGCTGGCGGCCGCAGATATCGTGCCGCTGCTGCTTACCGAAGGCGCGCAGATCGCCATGAACCGTCTGCACAGCCGCGAATCCGTACCGGGCGCGCCGGCGGCGCCCGCCAACTCCTGAAGCACGAGGTCGAGGTCTCCTGCATGCCCATCCGCTGCGGCATCGTTGGTCTGCCCAATGTCGGCAAGTCGACGCTGTTCAACGCGCTCACGCGCGCACAGATCGCGGCCGAGAACTATCCGTTCTGTACCATTGATCCGAACGTCGGCGTGGTCCCGGTGCCCGATCCGCGCCTGGCGCAACTGGCCGCGATCGCCCAGCCCGAGAAGATCGTTCCGACCACTGTCGAGTTCCTCGACATCGCAGGCCTGGTCGCCGGCGCCTCGCAGGGCGAGGGCCTCGGCAATCAGTTTCTGTCGCACATCCGCGAAGTGGACGCGATCGCGCACGTGGTGCGCTGCTTCGAGAGCGGCGACGTCATCCATGTCGCGGGCAGGATCGATCCACTCTCGGATGTGGAGATCATCGACACGGAGCTGGCGCTGGCGGATCTCGCGACTCTGGAGAAGGGGCTGGATCGCGCCACTAAGGCGGCCAAGAGCGGCGAGCAGGACGCGATTCGCAGGCGCGTCCTGTTTGAACGCGTCAAGGTGCAGCTGAATGCGGCGCAGCCGGTGCGCGCGCTGGCGCTCAGCGAGGAAGAACGCCGCGATTTGCGCGAGCTGCAGCTGCTCACGGCAAAGCCGGTGATGTACGTCGCCAACGTGGCGGAGCACGGCTTCGAGAACAATCCGTTCCTGGCAACGCTCGAGAAGCGCGCCGCCGCCGAGGGCGCCGTGGTGGTCGCGGTGTGCGCGGCCATCGAGGCGGAGATTGCGCAGCTCGAGGAGGCCGAGCGCAGCGAGTTTCTCGCCGATCTGGGTCTGAAGGAGCCGGGGTTGAACCGCGTGATCCGTGCGGCCTACCGCTTGCTCGGTCTGCAGACGTTCTTCACCGCCGGTCCGAAAGAAGTGCGCGCCTGGACGGTGCGCGTCGGGGCGTCCGCGCCGCAGGCGGCGGGCGCAATCCACACCGACTTCGAGCGCGGCTTCATCCGCGCCGAAGTCATCGCCTTCCCGGACTACCTCGCCGGCAGGGGCGAAGCCGGTGCGCGCGATGCCGGCAAGCTGCGCCTGGAGGGTAAGGAGTACGTGGTGCAGGAGGGCGACGTCATGTACTTCAGGTTCAATGTATGAGGTGCGACAATGCGCGCCCCTTCGTGGAAAGGTAGCTCAGCTGGTTAGAGCACGGCACTCATAATGCCGGGGTCGAGGGTTCGAGTCCCTCCCTTTCCACCATAAATTCAGATGCTTCTGTCGTTATTCGACGCATCAGACGGCCCAGGATGTCAGGCCAAGTCCATAGCAAGTCCACGAACCGCCTGAGTCGCGTGGAATCGCCACCGCTGCCCGCAACAGCGCGGACGCTTGATATCGAAGGCCAGCCCGTGCGCTGCGTTGAGGAGTCGGGTGGTAAGCGCGTGTGGCTGTGCGACTGTGCAAAGTTCAAGGAGCGCGCTACGCGGCATCCGGAGGGCTTCTGCGGTACACCGCTGTCGCAATCATGCGGTGCATACAGGACGGATCGAATGAATGATTGCAGGGAGCCGTGGTGAACCTGCTGAATCGTTAGATCGCCGATGTAGGATGCGGTTCGAAATCTAGCGGGCTGGTTGAAGGGCGACGAAG
>CATPBQ010000243.1 GCA_955652795.1 uncultured Steroidobacteraceae bacterium
CCGCCTGTCGGGGGAGCCGGCCGCCGAGCGCTACGAAATCGACATGGTCGGGTTACAGGGCCAGCTGAGCCGCCTGGAGATCAGCTCCATGCCGGTCGATTTCGACCACGGCAAGGCGCTGTTGATCACGGGAGTGGAGATTATTCCCACTCAGACGAGCGCGGCATTGCGCCTGGCGGGCAACGGCGCCTCCGAGCCGCAGCTACTGGCGCTGCAGTCCCTGGCGGAGGCGATCATCGCCACCGATAAGGACGGCCGCATCACCTTCCTCAATCCTGCCGCTGAGCACCTCACCGGCAGTGCCGCCGCAGGGGCGCTCGGCAAGCTCCTGGAGGACATTGTCAGTCTGGTCGACGAGACCGACCGGCGGCTGCTCTCGGATCCCGTGCACCAGGCGCTCACCAGTGGCGCGCCCGTCAATCTCAGCCGGCGCGCGCTGCTGCTGTCGCGCACCAACGGCAGCGAGCGCTCCATCGAGCTGTCGGCTTCGCCCATCCGCAACAGCGCCCAGGAGCTCATCGGCGCGGTGGTGCTGTTGCATGACGTCACCGAAATGCGCGGTCTCGCCCGGCAGATGTCATACCAGGCGACGCACGATGCGCTTACCGGACTCGTCAATCGGCGCGAGTTCGAGCGGCGCCTGGAGGAGGCGATCGAGAGCGGCCACCGTGGCGATGGCCAGCACGTGCTGTGCTATCTCGACCTTGATCGATTCAAGATCGTCAACGACAGCAGCGGTCACCTGGCGGGCGACAGCATGCTGCGCGAGGTCGCCAAGCTGCTGCGCGACGCGGTGCGCGACAGCGACACGGTCGGGCGTCTCGGCGGTGACGAGTTCGGCACGCTGCTGGTCGGGTGTCCGCTGGACAAGGCCCGGCAGATCGCCGATGACCTGTGCCGATCGGTGGGTGAGTACCGCTTCGTGTGGAAGGACAAGATCTTCAACATCGGCGTCTCGGTGGGGCTGGTGGAGATCTCGCGCGAGAGCGGCACGCTGGAAGAGCTGCTGGCCGCCGCCGATACCGCCTGCTACGTCGCCAAGAAGCAGGGTTCGGGACGGGTGGTGGTGTACTCGGCGCGCGACGAGGCGCTGGCGCGCCACACGGGCGAGATCCAGTGGCTGCAGCGCCTGCAGAATGCGCTCAAGGAAAACCGCTTCCACCTGTACCAGCAGGTGATCGTTCCGGCGCACGGCGATGACGGCGGCCCCGCCATGGAAGTGCTGCTGCGGCTGCAGGACGAGGCGGGGAACGAGCTGCCGCCCTCGGAGTTCATGCGAGCGGCCGAACGCTACCGGCTCATGGGGCTGGTGGACCGCTGGGTGGTGCAGACGACGTTCGCGGCCCTGGGGCGCGGGGCGATCCCCGTGCCGGCCCACCGCAGCGTCGCCATCAACGTGTCCGGTCAGACACTCGGAGACGAACAGTTTCTCGAGTTCGTGGTCGAGTGCTTCGACACCAGCGGCGTCGCGCCCGCGCAGGTGTGCTTCGAGATCAACGAGAGCGCGGTGGTCGCCAACCTTGATCACGCGCGCCGCTTCGTCGGGGTGCTGCACGGCATGGGATGTCAGTTCGCGCTCGATGACTTCGGCTCGGGCGTCGGCTCGTTCTCGAATCTCAAGAATCTGCCCCTTGACTACCTCAAGATCGACGGCTCCTTCATGCGCAACCTGGCGCGCGATACCGTCAATCAGGCGATGGTGGCGGCGATGATCAAGCTCGCCCGCACGCTCAACTTCAAGGTCATCGCCGAGCAGGTGGAGGACGCGGCCGCGGTCGAGGTGGCGCGCAGGATGGGTGTGGATTACCTGCAGGGGTATGCGATCGGACGGCCGCAGCCGCTGTTGCTGGCGGCCTGACGCGCAGCGCAACGCCCCGGCGCCGCTCTAGGGCTTGCCGGGCTCGAACCTCAACGCCACGCCGTTCATGCAGTAGCGCTCACCGGTGGGCTCAGGCCCGTCCGGGAACACGTGACCGAGGTGACCGCCGCAGCGCGAGCAGTGCACTTCGGTGCGGCGCGTGAACAGGCTCCGGTCCTCGCGCGTCCCTACGGCACCCGGCAGGGGCTGAAAGAAGCTCGGCCAGCCCGTGCCGCTGTCGAACTTGGTGTCCGACTCGAACAGCGGCTGGCCGCAGCCCGCGCAACGGAAGCTGCCGGCCCGACTTTCCGCATTCAGGGCACTGGTGCCGGCGCGCTCGGTGCCATGCTCGCGCAGTACCTTGTAGGCCTCGGGCGTGAGCTCACGCCGCCAGTCGGCGTCAGACTTGTGCAGCGGAAACTGTTCGTCCGAGGACATGGCCCCCGCCCTCACAGCAACGGCACCAGCAGCAGCGCCACGATGTTGATGATCTTGATCAGCGGATTGATGGCCGGTCCCGCGGTGTCCTTGTACGGATCGCCCACCGTGTCGCCGGTGACGGCCGCCTTGTGCGCCTCCGACCCCTTGCCGCCGAAGTGACCCTCTTCGATGTACTTCTTGGCGTTGTCCCAGGCGCCGCCGCCGGTGGTCATGGAGATGGCGACGAACAGCCCGGTGACGATGGTACCGATCAGCAGGCCGCCGAGCGCGCGGATACCCGCACCGCTCCCCATGAGGGTGTTGATCACCAACACCAGTACGATGGGCACCAGGATCGGCAGCAGTGACGGCACGATCATCTCGCGGATCGCCGCGCGCGTGAGCAGGTCCACCGCGCGCGAGTAGTCGGGTTTGTCCGTGCCCGCCATGATTCCCTTGATTTCGCGGAACTGACGCCGCACTTCATTGACCACCGCGCCGGCGGCGCGCCCGACCGCCTCCATGGCCATGGCGGCAAACAGGTAGGGCACCAGGCCGCCGATGAACAGGCCGATGATCACCGCCGGATCGGACAGCGAGAAGATCGCCGGCTTGCCGGCCGCTTCGAGGTTATGCGTGTAGTCGGCGAACAGCACCAGCGCGGCGAGCCCGGCGGAGCCGATGGCATAGCCCTTGGTGACCGCCTTGGTGGTGTTGCCCACCGCATCCAGCGGGTCGGTGATGTCGCGCACCTGGCGCGGCAGGCCGGCCATCTCGGCGATGCCGCCGGCGTTGTCGGTGATGGGGCCATACGCATCGAGCGCGACGATCATGCCCGTCATCGACAGCATCGAGGTCGCGGCGATCGCGATACCGTACAGGCCATCGAGCGTGAACGCGCCCCAGATCGCGAGGCACACGGCGATGACCGGCAGCGCGGTGGCCTTCATCGACACGCCAAGTCCCGCGATGATGTTGGTGGCATGGCCGGTTTGCGAGGCGGCCGCCACCTTGCGCACCGGAGCGTACTCGGTGGCGGTGTAGTACTCGGTGATCATGATCATGGCGGCCGTGAGCGCGAGGCCGATGAGCGCGCAGCCGTACAGGGGAGCCACGTTGCCGGGCATGATCTGGCGTGTAATGAAGTAAAACGCCAGCGCCGACACCAGCGCGGAGACGATCACGCCCTTGTAGAGCGCGTTCATGATCTTGCCGCCGGCGCTCACGGATACGAAGAACGTGCCGATGATCGAGGCAACGATCGAGGCGGCCCCGAGCGCGAGCGGATAGCTGACGGCGGCGGCCGCGGCGTCCGGACCCTGACCGGCAAACAACAGTCCGCCGAGCAGCATGGTCGCGACGATCGTGACGGCATAGGTCTCGAACAGATCGGCAGCCATGCCGGCGCAATCCCCGACGTTGTCCCCGACGTTGTCGGCGATCACCGCGGGGTTGCGCGGGTCGTCCTCGGGGATCCCCGCTTCGACCTTGCCCACCAGATCCGCGCCGACGTCCGCGCCCTTGGTGAAGATGCCACCGCCCAGACGCGCGAAGATCGAGATGAGCGAGCCGCCAAATGCCAGGCCGATCAGCGCGTGCAGCGCGCCGTCCGGGCCGATGGCGAAGAACTGTCGCAGCAGCAGGTAGTAGCCGGCGACACCGATCAACCCCAGGCCCACCACCAGCATGCCGGTGATCGCGCCGCCACGAAACGCCACGCTGAGCGCGGCATTCAGGCCCTCGGTGGCGGCTTGCGCGGTGCGCACGTTGGCGCGCACCGAGATGTTCATGCCGATGTAGCCGGTCAGACCCGACAGCAGCGCGCCCACCGCGAAACCGCCGGCCGTGGGCCAGCCGAGCGGCGAGAAGCCCATCACCGCAAACAGCACCACGCCCACCACCAGGATGGTGCTGTACTGGCGGTTCAGA
>CATPBQ010000244.1 GCA_955652795.1 uncultured Steroidobacteraceae bacterium
GTGCTGCGCGTGCAGCTCTTTCAGGCGCTCGCGCGCGACGTGGGTGTAGATCTGCGTGGTCGACAGGTCGCTGTGCCCGAGCAACATCTGCACCACCCGCAGGTCGGCGCCGTGATTGAGCAGGTGGGTCGCAAAGGCATGGCGCAGGGTGTGCGGCGACAGCTCTTTCGCGATGCCGGCCTTGCGCGCATAACGCTTGATGATGTGCCAGAAGGCCTGGCGCGTCATGCGATCACCGCGGCGCGTGGGAAACAGGTAATCGGTCTGGCGTTCGAGCAGGATCTCACCGCGCGCCCCCCGGTCGAATTCCTTGAGCGCGCGCATCGCCTCCTCGCCGAGCGGAATGAGTCGCTCGCGATCGCCCTTGCCCAGAATGCGGATGACGCCCTGGTTCAGGTTGACCTGCCCCTGGCGCAGGTTCACGAGCTCCGACACGCGCAGGCCGGTCGCGTACAGCACCTCGAGCATGGTGCGGTCGCGGCTGCCGAGCGGATCGCTCACCAGCGGCGCCGACAGCAGCGCTTCGACCTCCTCCTCGGTGAGCGAGCGGGGCAGCGAGCGGCCGATCTTCGGCATGGCTATCTGCGCGGTGGGGTCCTCGCGAATCGCGCCCTCGCGCATGAAGTAACGGAAGAAACGCCGGAAACTGGACAGCTGGCGCGCCGTGGAGCGCGGCCGGGCGCCGGCGCGCACGCGCCAGGCGATGAAATCCTGCAGGTCAGCGCGCGAGGTATTCATGATCGGCACGCTGCGCTCGGTGAGCCAGCGGGCGAGAGCCGTGAGGTCGGCACGGTAGGCGGCGAGGGTGTTCGGCGACAGGCCCCGTTCCATCCACACCGCGTCCAGAAAGCGGGACACCGCCGGGTCGGCAGAGTCGGCGCCGGAGGTCACGGCGATCGCGGCAGAGGGATTGGGCAAGCCTTGTCTCGCTGGAAGGCTTAAGGTCTGCGCCCGCGCCTGCTGTGCGGTGTGCGAGCCCTAAGCTTCCCGGTAATGTGGTGACCGCAGTATGGTGAGCGCGGCCCTGCTGTCGACGTGATGACCTTCACATCTGCAATCCGGCATTAACATAAAGAGAACCAGTTCACATACCGTAGCGGCAACGACTGCCCTGTCATGACCGGAAAGTCATCGTGAATCCGCTCGCCACCGTGCGGGCGCTGGCGCTCGCGCCGGCGCGGCTCGCGTACGTCCTGTGGAGCGCGCTCGCGTTCCTGGGCGTGGGCCTGAGCGCGCTGCTGCTGCTCGCGGTGCTCCCGGACCTCACCCGGCGCCGCGCGGCGGCACGCGCCGCGGCGCGCACCTTCCTGCGCCTTGTCGGCATGCCGCTCACGGTGAGGTTCCCGGAGCGCATCCCGCCGGGCCAATGCGTGGTGGTGTGCAATCACGCCAGTTACCTCGACGGTATCGTGCTCACGGCGGCGCTGCCGCCGCGCTTCGGCTTCGTGATCAAGCGCGAGATGGCCACCGTGCCGCTCGCCGGGGTTGTGCTCAGGCGTCTGGGCTCGGAGTTCGTGGAGCGTTTCAATCGCCAGCGCGGCGCCGCGGATGCGCGCCGCGTGCTGCGCAACGCCAGCAACGGGCATTCGCTGGTGTTCTTCCCGGAAGGCACCTTCACGCGCACCCCGGGGCTGCTGAAGTTTCACACCGGCGCGTTCGCCACCGCGGCGCGCGCCGGCTGCCCGGTCGTGCCGGCAGTCGTGCGCGGCACCCGTCGGGCGCTGCCGCCGGGCGGCGCCCTGCCGCTCCCCGGGCCGCTCGAGCTGCAGATCCTGGTGCCCCTCGCGCCCGCCCCGGCAGCGCCCGACAATGCGGCGCCGCAGCTGCGCGATCGGGCGCGCGCTGCGATCCTCACCGCACTTGGCGAGGCCGATCTCACATGTTGCGCCGATACTGCCCGCCCACCTGATACAGCGCGCGAGAGATCTGCCCGAGCGAGCCGACTTTGACGCACTCCATCAGCTCCGCGAACACATTGCCACCGCCGGCTGCCGCCTGCTGCAGCGCGGTGAGCGCCGCCGCACAGCGCGGCGCATTGCGTGCCTGGAACGCGCGCACCGCCGCGACCTGATCCTGCTTCTCCTCCTCGGTGGAGCGAGTGAGCTCCGCCCCCTTGTGTTCCTCGGACGCATCGGCCCCGGACAGGAAGGTATTGATGCCGACGATCGGCAGCGAACCGTCGTGTTTCTTCGTCTCGTAGTACAGCGACTCCTCCTGGATCTTGGCGCGCTGGTACATGGTCTCCATCGCGCCGAGCACGCCGCCACGCTCCGACAATGCCTCGAACTCCTTGTACACCGCCTCCTCCACCATGTCCGTCAGGTAATCGATGGCGAACGAGCCCTGCCACGGGTTCTGGATCTTGTTCAGACCGAGTTCGCGATTGATGATCAGCTGAATCGCGACCGCACGGCGCACGCTCTCCTCGGTAGGCGTGGTGAGCGCCTCGTCGTAGGCGTTGGTGTGCAGGCTGTTGCAGTTGTCGAACAGTGCATACAGCGCCTGCAGCGTCGTGCGGATATCGTTGAAGGAGATCTCGCGCGCGTGCAGGCTGCGTCCCGAGGTCTGCACGTGGTACTTGAGCATCTGGCTGCGCGCATCCGCCTGGTAGCGCTCGCGCATGGCGCGCGCCCAGATGCGGCGCGCGACGCGCCCGATGACCACGTACTCCGGGTCCATGCCGTTGGAGAAGAAGAACGACAGGTTGGGCGCGAAGTCATCGATCGTCATGCCGCGCGCAAGATAGTACTCCGCAATGGTAAAGCCGTTGGCGAGCGTGAAGGCCAGCTGCGAGATGGGGTTCGCCCCGGCCTCGGCGATGTGGTAGCCGGAGATGGAAACCGAGTAGAAGTTGCGTACCCGCTGGTCGATGAAGTACTGCTGCACGTCGCCCATCATGCGCAGCGCGAATTCGGTGGAGAAAATGCAGGTGTTCTGCGCCTGGTCCTCCTTGAGGATGTCCGCCTGCACGGTGCCGCGCACCGCCTGCAGGGCCTGCGCGCGGATGCGCTCATACAGCTCGCGCTCCAGCAGCTGATCCCCGCTGACGCCAAGCAACGCCAGCCCCGAGCCGTCGTGGTCGCGCGGCAGCACGCCCTTGTAGCTCGGCGGCGCCACGCCGCGCGCGCAGTTCTGCTCGTGCAACGCGGCGATCTGCCGCTCGGCGGCGCTCCATTTGCCTTCCGCCTTCAGATAGCGCTCGACCTGCTGGTCGATGGCGGTATTCATGAACATCGCCAGGATCATCGGCGCCGGTCCGTTGATGGTCATGGACACCGAGGTCGAGGGCAGGCACAGATCGAAGCCCGAGTAGAGCTTCTTCATGTCATCGAGCGTCGCGATCGAGACGCCGGAATTACCGGTGCGCCCGTAGACATCCGGGCGGGTATCGGGGTCCTCGCCGTAGAGCGTAGTGGAGTCGAACGCGGTCGACAGGCGCACGGCCCCGTGGCCATGCGCCAGGTAGTGGAAGCGCCGGTTGGTGCGCTCCGGTGCGCCTTCACCGGCGAACATGCGCGTCGGGTCCTCTTCTTCGCGCCGGTAGGGATACACCCCGCCGGTATAGGGATAGGAGCCCGGCAGATTTTCCAGGAGGATGAAGTGCAGCACCGCGCCCCAGTCGCGGAAGGTGGGCACGGCAAGCTTCGGCACCGCCGAGCGCGACAGGCTCTCGGTATAGTTCTCGCCCTCCACCATGCGCTCGCGCACCTTGTATGAGTAGGTGGCGTCGGTGGCCGAACGCACGCGCGCCGGCCAGGCCTTGAGCTCCCCCACGCCCTCGGCGCCGATCTCATCGAGCGCGCGGTTGTAGGCAGCGCGCAGTTCACGGCGCGTGGCATCCGCCGCCGCATCGTTGAGCGTGTCGTGCGCAAAGCGCTCGAGCGGCCCGGGCAGAGCGGCGTCGTGCAGCGCTTTGAGGGACTCGTACAGGCCGAACGCGCGGCGCGCGGCTTCTACCTGCGCCTCGATGCGCGCGCGGGCGGCGCGACCACCCTGGGCGATTTCCGCCAGATACCGCGTGCGCGCCCCCGGCACGAGCGGCGTGCGCGCCGTGAGCTCGGTGGGGCCCGTGTGCGCGAGCTTCCAGGAGGCGGCACCGATCTGCTTGGCGGCGAGCGCGGCGCAGATCGCGGCGAACAGCCGGTTGACGCCGGGGTCGTTGAAGCGGCTGGCGATGGTGGGGAACACCGGCAGCTGCGCGTCCGGCAGCTGCGCGTCCGGCAGCTGCGCCCCTTCCGGATGATTGCGCCGCCACTGCTTCCTGACGTCGCGCAGGCTGTCCTCGGCGCCGCGCTTCTCGCTCTTGTTGAGCACGATGAAGTCGGCGTAGTCGAGCATGTCGATCTTCTCGAGCTGGCTCGCGGCACCGTATTCGCCCGTCATGACGTACAACGACAGGTCCACCAGATCCACGATCTCGGTGTCCGATTGGCCGATACCGGCGGTTTCGACGATCACCAGGTCGAACCCGGCCGCCTTGTACAGCTCGATCACGTCCTTCAGCACCGCGGCGGTCGCCAGATGCGCCCGCCGCGTCGCGAGCGAGCGCATGAAGATGTTGTCCGCCGACAGGCTGTTCATGCGGATGCGATCGCCGAGCAGCGCGCCGCCGCTGCGGCGCCGCGTCGGGTCCATCGCCACCACGGCGATCTGCGCCTGCGGGAACTCCCGCGCCAGGCGCATCAGCAGCTCGTCCGTGAGGCTCGACTTGCCCGCTCCGCCGGTGCCGGTGATGCCGATCACCGGCGCCTTGTGGCGCGCGCGGGCCACGGCCCGCCGGATCTGCTCTGCCTCCGCGCCGGCCACACCGGCTGCGCCTTCCAGCACTGAGATGGTACGTCCGATGAGAGCGTGGTCGCGGGCATTGAGCGGCCGGAACTCGTACGCGGGCTTGCGCACCGCTGCGATGCGCTGCAGGACATCATCGATCATGCCCGCGAGCCCCATCCGCCGCCCATCCTCGGGCGTGTAGATCTTCTCCACGCCGCGGCGCTCGAGCGCCTCGATCTCGTGCGGTGCAATGGTGCCGCCACCGCCGACCACCACGCGGATGTGCTCGCAGCCGCGTTCGCGCAGCATGTCCACCATGTAGGCGAAATACTCGTTGTGGCCGCCCTGGTAGGAGCTCACCGCGACCGCGTCGGCGTCCTCGTCGATGGCGGCGCCCACGATGTCGGCGACGCTGCGATTGTGCCCGAGGTGCACCACCTCGGCGCCGCGCGCCTGCAGCAGGCGCCGGATCATATTGATGGCGGCATCGTGGCCGTCGAACAGCGAGGCCGCGGACACGAACCGCAGGGGTGATCCGGAGACGGCCGCATCGCTGCTTGGTGCGGCCGCGCCAACCTTGAGACCGGCGTTCATGTGCTTGCTCTCACTTGGGGTGCGTAGTCCCTATGATGGATGGACGCGCCTCTTTACCCGAAGGTAGGATAGCTACCCATGAGTATCATCGAGGCTCCGGCGACCGGTCAACGCCGCTGCGGGCCGAAGCTGCCGCCCGCCGCGGCAGTCACGCTGCGGCCGCCGCAACGCTATAATACTCCGTAAGCAATGAACAGCCGTCGTGCCAGCCCGCCCGCCGCGGGCAAACAACCCGTACCGGTCGCCTCCCCCTGGCGGGCGAGCCGCGAGCGGCTGCGCGAGCGCGCGGTGAAGCGCGAGGCGGTGATTCGCGCCGCCGCCCGCGAGTTCAACCGCAAGGGCTACCACAACACCTCCCTCGATGACATCGCGGCCCGGCTCGAGGTCACCAAGCCCACGGTGTACTACTACGTCACCAGCAAGGAGCAGCTGCTGTTCCAGTGCTTCGTGGCGGGAGTCGAGCAGATCCGGGCGGCGTTTCGCGACGTGCGCCACCTCGAGGCGCCGGCGCGCGAGCGCCTGAATGCCGTGCTGCGCCATTACGGCCAGGCCGTGGCATCCGAATTCGGCTGGTGCATGGTGCGCGCCGAGGACCAGGACCTGTCGCCGGCGATGAGCCGCCACATCAAGGCACTGAAGTCCGAGATCGATCACGGCATCCGGCGGCTGATCCGCGAGGGTGTGCAGGACGGCTCCATCCAGCCGTGCGATCCGAAAATGACCGCGTTTGCGCTCGCCGGCGCGCTCAACTGGATTGCGCACTGGTATCGCGAGGACCAGAGCCTCACCGGCGCGCAGATCGCCGAGGCGTTCGTCGCCGTGTTCGAAGGCGGGCTGCGGCCGCGGGCCGGCGCCGCCCCGCTCCCCGCCCGCCGCGGCCCGCGCCGCCGGGCACGTCGCGTCGCGGAAGCTGTGGCCCGCTGAATATCCCGCTGAACCTGAAGGCTCCAACATGTCCAATCAGGATGTAGTCATCGTCTCCGCCCAACGCACCCCGATCGGCGCGTTCCAGGGCGTACTCACGCCACTCACGGCGGTGCAGCTCGGCAGCGCGGCGGCGAAGGCCGCCATCGCCGCCGCCGGCATCGACGCGGCCGAGCTTCACGAGGTGATCATGGGATGCGTGCTGCCGGCCGGACTCGGCCAGGCGCCTGCGCGCCAGGCGGCGGTCGGCGCCGGCGTGCCGGTCAGCGTGCCGTGCACCACGGTCAACAAGATGTGTGGCTCGGGGTTGAAGGCCGTGATGCTGGCTGCGGACCAGATTCGCGCCGGCTCGGCGCAGGTGGTGCTCGCCGGCGGGCTCGAGTCCATGAGCAACGCGCCCTATCTGCTGCCGAAGGCGCGCAGCGGTTACCGCATGGGCCACGGCGAGATCCTCGATCACATGTTCTACGACGGCCTGCAGAGTCCCTGGGACGGCAAGCTCATGGGCTGTTTCGCGGATGCGACGGCCGCCCGCTACCACTTCAGCCGCGCGCAGCAGGACGCCTTTGCCACCGAGTCGGTGCAGCGCGCGCTGCGCGCAGTGGCGTCCGGGGATTTCGACGCCGAGGTCACGCCGCTCACCGTCAAAAGCCGCCAGCGCGAGAGCGTGGTGGCGCGCGATGAGACGCCAGGCACCTGTGATACAGCCAAGATCTCGGCACTGAAGCCCGCGTTCGGCAAGGACGGCACCGTCACCGCCGCGACTTCCTCATCCATCGCCGATGGCGCCGCGGCGCTGGTGCTCATGAGCGCTGCGGCGGCGCGCGAGCGCGGCGCGAAGCCTCTCGCCCGCGTGCTGGCCTACGCGAGCCACGCGCAGGAGCCGGAGTGGTTCACGACCGCGCCCGGCGGAGCCATCAAGAAGGTGCTCACGCAGCTGGGCTGGAAACCGAACGATGCCGACCTGTACGAGATCAACGAGGCGTTCGCGGTGGTCACCATGGCGGCCATGCACGACGTCGACATTGATCATGCGCGGGTGAATGTCCACGGCGGCGCCTGCGCGCTCGGTCATCCGATCGGGGCAACCGGTGCGCGCATCCTGACGACGCTCATTCATGCCTTGCGGCATCGCGGCGCCAGGCGCGGGATCGCCTCGCTGTGCATCGGCGGCGGCGAAGCGGTCGCCGCGGCGGTGGAAATCATCGGCTA
>CATPBQ010000245.1 GCA_955652795.1 uncultured Steroidobacteraceae bacterium
ATGCGCAGGAGGATCTCGCCACCAGCGTGCCGATGGTGCGGCTGCTGCAGGGTGATGTCGGCTGCGGCAAGACCGTGGTGGCCGCCGCCGCCGCCGCGCGCGCCGCGGGCAGCGGCCTGCAGGCGGCCCTGATGGCGCCCACGGAGCTGCTGGCGGAGCAGCACTGGCGCACCTTGCGCGACTGGTTTGCACCGCTCGGCGAGACCGTCACCCTGGTGTCGGGTGGGCTGACGCCGCGCGCGCGGCGCAGCGCGCTCGAGGCGATCGCCGGCGGGGAGGTCCGCGTCGTGGTCGGCACCCACGCGCTGTTCCAGGAAGGCATCGATTTTGCCGCGCTCGCCCTGGTCATCGTCGACGAGCAGCATCGCTTCGGCGTGCAGCAGCGTCTGAAGCTCTCGGAAAAGGGACAGAGGCAGGGACGCCTGCCGCACCAGCTGATCATGACGGCGACGCCCATTCCGCGCACGCTCGCCATGACCGCCTACGCCGATCTCGATATCTCCGTCATCGACGAGCTGCCGCCGGGGCGCACGCCGGTGCGAACGGTCGTGGTGCCGGAGCAGCGCCGCAGCGAGGTCGTGGCGCGCATCGCGCAAGCCTGCCGCGCCGGGCGGCAGGCGTACTGGGTCTGCCCGCTGATCGGCGAATCCGACGAGTTGCGCGCGCAGGCCGCGGAAGAGACCGCCGCGCGCTTGAGCGAGGCGCTTCCGGCCGTGCGCGTGGGGCTGGTGCACGGGCGCATGCCGGGCGCCGCAAAGGATCACGCCATGCTCGCGTTCAAGGCGGGCAAGATCCAGCTGCTCATCGCCACCACCGTCATCGAAGTGGGGGTGGACGTGCCCAACGCGACCCTCATGGTGATCGACAACGCCGAGCGCATGGGACTTGCGCAGCTGCATCAGCTGCGCGGGCGCGTCGGGCGCGGCTCGCAGTCGAGCACCTGCGTGCTGCTCTACCGCGCGCCGCTGTCGGCGCTGGCGCGCGAGCGCCTCAGGGTGATCCGCCGCAGCAGCGATGGCTTCGAGATCGCGCGCCGCGACCTCGAGCTACGCGGACCCGGAGAGCTCCTCGGCACGCGTCAGACGGGACTGGCGCAACTGCGCGTCGCCGATCTGATGCGCGATGCGGACCTGCTGCCGCGCGTGCAGCAGACCGCCGAGCTGCTGCTGGCATCCTACCCGGACAACATCGCCGCGCTCACCGCCCGCTGGATCGGCGCGGGCGAGCGCTACGGCCGGGTGGGCTGAGGCGGATTCGCTTCAGCGCGGGTCCGACATCGAGTACGGCCGCTGCGCGTTCGCGCCCGGCCAGCCGGTATTGGGTGCGCGAGCCATGGTGAAGCGCAACTCACCGCCCGCCATGATCTCCTCGTGACGGATGAAGGCGCGCTCGAGCGGCTTGCCGTTGAGCGTGGCGCTGGCGATGTAGGGATGCGCCTCGTCGAGTCCGGCGGCGATCATGCTGAAACGCCTGCCGTTGGGCAGCCACAGCGTGGCGCGCCGCAGGAACGGGCGGCCGATGATGTACTGGTTGCTCGCCGGCGCCATGGGATAGAAGCCCAGCGCGGTGAAAACATACCAGGCCGACATCTGACCCAGGTCGTCGTTGCCGGCCAGGCCATCCGGGCGCGGTGCGTACTGGCTCGCCATGATCCGCCCCAGCCGCCCCTGCGTACGCCAGGGCTGGCCGGCGGCGGCGTACAGGTAGGCGACGTGGTGACTGGGCTCGTTGCCGTGCGCGTACCAGCCGATCAGGCCGGTGATATCTTCCATGTGCTCGAACACCTTCGGATCGATCCTGGCGTCGAACACCCGATCGAGCCGCGCCAGCAGCTGCCCGGCACCGCCGTGTGCCTGCGCCAGGCCGGCGACGTCCTGGGGCACGTACCACGAATACTGCCAGGCGTTGCCTTCGGTGTAGTCCGAGCCATAACCGCTCGTCGCCGGATCGAACGGCACGCGAAAGCTCCCGTCGCGCTGGCGCGCGCGCATGAAGCCGGTTGCGGGATCAAATACGTTGCGCCAGTTGGCCGCGCGCCTGTTGAACTGCGCGGCGATGTCCTTACGGCCCATCGCTTCGGCCATGCGCGCGATGCTCCAGTCGTCGAAGGCGTATTCGAGCGTCTTGGAGGCCGCCTCACCTTCCTCATCGATCGGCACGTAGCCGAGTTGCATGTACTGGGCGAGGCCCCCGTAGGGACCGTAACTGGCGCTCGCCACCATCGCCTGCAGCGCCTGCTCGGCGTCGTAGCCGCGGATGCCTTTCAGGTAGGCATCCGCGATCACCGGCACGGCGTGGTAACCGATCATGCACCAGGTTTCCTGGCCGTGGAACGCCCACACCGGCAGCAGGCGAAAGGGACTTGCGCGTTGCGCGGCCAGCAGTGACTGGACGATGTCGTTGCTGCGTTGCTCGCTCTGCACGATGGTCAACAGCGGATGCAGCGCGCGATAGGTATCCCACAGCGAGAAAGTCGAGTAGTTGGTGAAGCCTCTCGCCTGATGCACGGCGTTGTCGGGGCCGCGGAAACGGCCATCGCTGTCCATGAACAGGCTGGGCGCCATGAACGCGTGGTACAGCGCGGTGTAGAAGCTGCGCCCACCGGCGCCGGCGCGTCGACCTCGACCGCGCCCAGCGCCTGCGTCCATTGCGCCCGGGCATCACGCCGTACGGCATCGAAGTCCCAGCCCGGCAGGTCCGTCTCGAGGTTGGCGATCGCGTTGTCTTCGCTCACTGCGGAAATCGCAACCTTCACGATCAGCTGCCCTCCGGCGGCATCGGCGAAGTCGAGGGCGGCGACGAGCTGGCGCCCCTCGATCTGCGCACGCTGGCGTGGATCCTTGTCGCCCGGGGGCGCGAAGCCCTTGTAGAGCACGCCCTGCTCGGTGTCGGTGAACTGATGAGCGCTGATGGCGCGCGAGCAGCGCATGGCGAAATACAGCTGGCGCCCCGGCGCCCAGCCGCGCGTTTCCCGAAAGCCGGTGACGGTGCCGTCAGGAAGCAGCCGCAGCCGCGACCACAGCACCTTGCCCGGATAGTCGTACATGCTGGTGCGCAGGTCGATGAGCACATGCGCGCTCTGGTTGGGGGGAAAGCTGTAGCGGTGCACGCCGACGCGGGCGCTGGCGGTGAGCTCAACGCGGATGTTGTAGTCCTCGAGGGTGACGGCGTAGTAGCCGGGTTGTGCGATCTCGCCCTCGTGCGTGAAGCGTGAGGTGTAACCGCTGCCGGGTTGGTCCGCCGCGCCGCGCTCGAGTCGCACCACGCCGGCGATCGGCATCAGCAGCACATCACCCAGATCGGAGTGACCGGTGCCGGAGAAATGCGTGTGCGAGAAGCCGACGATGGTGTGGTCTTCGTAACGGTAGCCCGCGGCCCAACCGAAGGCTTCGTTGCGCGGCTTGATCTGCGTGTCGGGGCTGAGCTGGATCATGCCGAACGGCACCACCGCGCCCGGGAAGGTGTGTCCCTCCCCGCCGGTGCCGATGAAGGGATCGACGGAAGTATAGGCGGCAGAGTTTGCGGCGGCCCCTGCGGCCCGTGCACCGTCCGCCAGCGCCCACCCGATCAGCAACACGGCGCCGATCACCACGGGATGCGTCCTCATAGCCACCCCTTGCAGGTTCTGGTCTGCGTTGAGATCGGCTATTGTGCCGCAACCCCCAGCCCACCTTCGGAAGTGCGCGCACCGTGAGTCGCCGCAACCTGTCCTCCAACGCGGCGATCGCGGTACTGAGCATCATCTTCTTCACCTGGGGCGGCCTCACCAGCCTCAACGACGTGCTGATTCCGCATCTGAAGGCGGTGTTCGAGATGAACTACGCGCGCACGATGCTGATCCAGTTCACCTTCTTCAGCACCTACCTGGTGATGTCGCTACCCGCGGGACGCGTCATGGCGCACGTCGGTTACAGGCCGAGCATGGTGATCGGGCTGATCATCGCCGCCCTGGGCGCACTGGCGTTCTATCCGGCGGCCAAGGCGCCCTCGTATCCGCTGTTCCTGCTGGCGTTGTTCGTGCTCGCCAGCGGCATCACGCTGCTGCAGGTCTCGGCGAACCCGTACATCAGCCTGCTGGGCGAGCCGCGCGGCGCCTCCAGCCGGCTCACGCTGGCGCAGGCGCTGAATTCGCTCGGTCACACTCTCTCGCCGGCCCTGATCGGACCGCTGATCCTCTCGGTCGCCGTGCTCGGCAGCGCCGAACTCGCGCAGCTGCCGGCCGCGCGGCAGGAGGCCTATCGAATCGCGCAGGCCGAATCGGTGCAGCTGCCCTATCTCGCGGTCGCCGGCGGATTGTTGCTGCTGGCGAGCTGTGTGTACCTGTTCCGCCTGCCGCCGCTGACCGAAGCCACCGAACAGGCCGATCCGCACCGCCACACGTTCGCCGAGGCGCTGCGGCACCGGCAGCTGCGCCTGGGCGTGATCGCCATCTTCGTTTACGTCGGCGCCGAAGTGACCATCGGCAGCTTCCTGATCAGTTACATCGCGGCTCCGCGCATCGGCAACATCGATGCCGGCAGCGCCGCGCACTATGTTTCGTACTACTGGGGCGCCGCGATGACCGGGCGCTTCATCGGCTCGGCGTTGCTGCGCCGGATCGCGCCGCGCGTGCTGTTGGGTGTGTTCGCGCTGGTTGCGATCGCATTGCTGGCGACCACCATCCTCAGCAGCGGCGCGCTCGCGATGTGGAGCGTGATCGGGATCGGGCTATTCAACTCCATCATGTTCCCGACCATCTTCACCCTCGGCATCGAAGGCCTGGGGCCGATGACACCCAAGGCTTCGAGCCTGCTGGTGATGGCGATCGTCGGCGGCGCGGTGATCCCGCTGCTGCAGGGCGTGCTCGCGGACCGCATCGGCGTGCAGCTCGCCTTCATGCTGCCGCTGCTGTGCTACGCCTACATCGCCTGGTATGCGCTGCAGGGATCGCGGCGGCGTGCGCTGGCGCCATGTTGAAGTCATCGCACCCGCGCGCCTGGCTGGCCGCATCGATGCTGGCTGCCGCGCCGGGCGTCGCGGCCGCAGCACCTCAGAACCCCGCACCGGCCCTGGAAGCCGTCGACGACGCCGAAGCCGCGCGCCTGGCCGAACGGGTGCGGGCCGAGTTCCTGCATGCCTGGAGCGGTTACCGCCAGTACGCGTGGGGGCACGATGCGCTCAGGCCGCTGAGCAGGACGCCGCGGGACTGGTACGGGCAATCGCTGCTGATGACGCCGGTCGATGCGCTCGACACCATGATCCTGATGGGGCTGGACGAGCAGGCCCGGCAGACGCGCGAACTGATCGCGACCGGGTTGTCGTTCGATAAGGACATCGACATCAAGCATTTCGAGATCGTGATCCGGCTGCTCGGTGGTCTGCTGTCGGGCTACCAGCTCAGCGGCGATGAGCGGCTGCTGAAGCTCGCCCAGGACCTCGGCACGCGCCTGTCGCCGGCGTTCGCCTCACCGACCGGCCTGCCCTACGTATACGTCAACCTGCGCACCGGCAAAACGCACGGCAGCGACAGCAATCCCGCCGAGGCCGGCACGCTGCTGCTCGAGTACGGCACCTTGAGCAAGCTCAGCGGCAAGCCGGTGTTCTACGAGCGCGCCAAGCGCGCGCTGGTGGAAACCTACCGGCGCCGCTCCCGGCTCGACCTGGTGGGCGAACGCTTCGACGTCACCACCGGCCACTGGACCCACACCAACAGCCACATCGGCGCGCGCATCGACTCCTACTACGAATACCAGTGGAAGTGCTGGCGCCTGTTCGCTGACCCGCAATGCCTGGCGATGTGGAAGCGCAGCATTGCCGCCGCCAACCGCTACTATCCCGAGGAAGTGGACGGCGCGCTGTGGTATGGCCAGGTCGACATGTCCACGGGCCGGCGCACCGGCAGCGAATATGGGGCGCTCGAGGCATTCTATCCGGGTCTGCTCGCGTATTCCGGGGACCTCGAACGGGCGCGGCGCCTGCAGGCCTCATCGGTTGCCATGTGGAACCTGCACGGCATCGAGCCCCAGGCTTACGATTACCGCCGCCGCCGCATCACCCAGCCGGGTTATGCGCTGCGACCCGAGATCGTGGAATCGACCTGGTACCTGTACCGCCTCACCGGTGAGGCGCAATACCGCGCGATGGGCAAGAAGCTGTTCGAGGATTTCGTGCGCTATTGCCGCACCGAGACCGCTTACGCCGCGCTCGCCGACGTGACGACCAAGGCGCAGGCCGACGACATGGAGAGCTTTGTCATGGCCGAGACCTTCAAGTATTTCTACCTGCTGTTCGCCCCGCCCGCGACGCTCGATCCGCGGCAGGTCGTGCTCAACACCGAAGCCCATCCGCTGCGGCGCACCTGGCCGGCGAAGTAGACTTGAGCGCACATGAGCGCGTTCATTCCCGACCGACCCTGCCCAGCATGAGCACGGCATCGCCGCCGCTCGCCTCCGCGCCGCAAATCCGGGAGGCGCCGCTGTCGTACCGCCTGGCGCGGCGCGTGACCGAGTACGCCCGGCTGATGCGACTCGACCGCCCGGTCGGCACCTGGCTGCTGCTGTGGCCGGCGCTGTGGGCGCTGTGGATCGCGGGCGCCGGCCGTCCGCGCGCGCAGGTGCTGGTGGTGTTCGTGCTGGGCGTGGTGGTGATGCGCGCCGCGGGCTGCGTGATCAACGACTTCCTCGACCGCGACATCGACCCGCACGTGCAGCGCACGCGCGACCGGCCGCTCGCGGCACGGCGGGTCTCTCCGTCCGAGGCGCTGCTGCTGTTTGCGCTGCTGCTCGCGGTGGCGCTGTACCTGGTGACGCGCCTTAACCTGCTCACCGTGAAGCTCGCGTGTATCGGCGCGTTGCTCACCGTATCCTATCCGCTCTGCAAGCGCTTCTTTCCCATGCCGCAGCTGTACCTGGGCATCTCCTTCGGCGGCTGGAGCGTGCCGATGGCGTTCGCCGCCCAGAGCGAGGCGCTGCCGCGCGTGGCCTGGGTGCTGTACATCGCCGCGGTCATCTGGGCGTCCATGTACGACACCATCTACGCCATGGTCGACCGCGAGGACGACCTGAAGATCGGCGTGAAGTCGAGCGCCATCCTGTTCGCCGAC
>CATPBQ010000246.1 GCA_955652795.1 uncultured Steroidobacteraceae bacterium
ACGAGTATGAAGGCCAGCGCCAGCAGCAGTGGAGGCAACTCGAACACAGGCTGACGATATCAGGTCCGCGCCGCGGGTGCGCTTCGCGTGTGAGACGCGCTCGAGCTCAGTCGCGGATCGGCCGGTCGGCGCCGTCGTTCACCCGCTCGCGCAGATCCTTGCCGGGTTTGAAGTGCGGGACGTGCTTGCCCGAGAGCGCGACCGCCTCGCCGGTCTTGGGATTGCGCCCCTGGCGCGGCGGACGGAAGTGCAGCGAGAAACTGCCGAAGCCGCGGATCTCGATGCGCTCCCCCTGCGAGAGCGCATCGCTCATGATCTCCAGAATCTGCTTCAGCGCGAGTTCGACATCCTTCGCCGGCAGATGCTTCTGCTTGGCGGTAATGATCTCGATGAGTTCCGATTTGGTCATGCGCTCAGCGCTCTCCGGAACCGATGTGCTCCTTCAGCAGGTCCCCGAGGCTGGTGCCCGATGGCGCCGCCGCTTCCGAGCGGTAGCTCTGCACCGCCTCGGCCTCCTCGTGAGCCTCCTTGGCCTTGATCGACAGCGAGATGGTGCGCGACTTGCGGTCGACACCGGTGAACTTCGCCTCGAGCTCGTCGCCCACTTTCAGGACCGCGCGGGCATCCTCCACGCGATCGCGGCCGAGCTCGGAAGCGCGCAGCTGGCCCTCGACGCCGTTGCCGAGATCGATGACCGCGCCGCGGGCGTCGACCTCCTTCACCACACCCCTGACAATCGTGCCCTTCGGGTTGTCGGCGATATAGGCGGAGAACGGGTCCTTCGCCAGCTGTTTGATGCCGAGCGAAATGCGCTCGCGCTCCGGGTCGATCGACAGCACCATGGCCTCGAGCTGCTGGCCCTTCTGGTAGTTGCGCACCGCCTCCTCGCCCGGCTGGTCCCAGGAGATATCCGACAGGTGCACCAGCCCGTCGATGTTGCCCTGCAGCCCGATGAAAATCCCGAAGTCGGTGATCGACTTGATCTGGCCCGCCACCTTGTCGCCCTTGTTGTAGTTCTCGGCGAACTCCTTCCACGGGTTGGCCTGGCACTGCTTGAGACCGAGCGATATGCGGCGGCGCTCCTCGTCCACGTCGAGCACCATCACCTCGACTTCCTGGCCGGTGTGCACCACCTTGGCGGGATTGACGTTCTTGTTCGTCCAGTCCATCTCCGAGACGTGTACCAGGCCCTCGACGCCGTCCTCGATCTCCACGAACGCGCCGTAGTCGGCGATGTTGGTGACCTTGCCGAACACGCGCGTGCTCGGCGGATAGCGGCGCGCGATGTTCTGCCACGGATCGGCGCCCAGCTGCTTGAGCCCCAGGCTCACGCGCGAGCGCTCGCGGTCGAACTTGAGAATGCGCACCTCAACCTCGTCACCCACCTTGACGACCTCGGAAGGATGCTTGACGCGCTTCCACGCCATGTCGGTGATGTGCAGCAGCCCGTCGATGCCGCCGAGATCGACGAACGCGCCGTAGTCGGTGAGGTTCTTGACCGTGCCGCGCACCACTGCGCCTTCCTGCAGGTTCTCCATGAGCGCGCTGCGCTCGGCGGAAAACTCCTGCTCAACCACGGCGCGGCGCGACACCACGACGTTATTGCGCTTCTGATCGAGCTTGATGACCTTGAACTCGAGCGGCTTGCCTTCCAGATAGGAGGTGTCGCGCACCGGGCGCACGTCCACCAGCGATCCGGGCAGGAATGCCCGCACGTTTTCGATCTCCACGGTGAAGCCGCCCTTGACGCGCCCCGTGATGACGCCGGTCACGATCTCGGACTTGTTGAATGCCTCTTCGAGGCGCGTCCAGGTGCGCGCGCGCTTGGCCTTCTCGCGCGACAGGCGCGTTTCGCCGGTGCCGTCCTCGACCGAATCGAGAGCGACCTCCACCTCGTCACCGGCTTTGACCTCCACCTCGCCGCGTTCGTTCTTGAACTGCTCGAGGGGAATCACGGCCTCGGACTTGAGGCCTACATTGACGATCACCACGTCGCTGGTGACGTCGATCACGAGCCCGGTGAGGATCATCCCCGGGCGGATGCGCTGATTGGCGAGACTCTGCTCGAAGAGCTGGGCAAAACTTTCTGTCATACCTTCACTTTGCACGCGCTACTGGCGTGCCTGCACTGGACCCTGATCCCGCGGCCCAGGGAAAAAGCACCGGGCACCCGCATCCTGCGCGTGCCAACCTCGAATCACCTTCCGTGCGTATCGCGACGAGCGGCTTCAGCGCCACAAGCGACGAGCGGCCCCCAGTTCCAGCACCCGTCCCACGACTGCCCCGACCTCAAGGCCGGTCGAGTCGATCACGCAGGCGTCGGGCGCAGGTCTTAACGGGGCGACCTGACGGGTCTGATCCCTTAGGTCCCGCTCGGCTATCTCGCGCGAAAGGGCGGGAAGGCTAACATCGGAACCCTTGTCTTTCAACTGCTTATGGCGGCGCAGGGCCCTCTCCTCGGGGGTCGCGGTCAGGAATATCTTAAGGTCCGCCTGGGGGAAGACCACGGTGCCCATATCCCGGCCGTCGGCCACCAGGCCGGGGGGTCTCGCGAAGGCCCTCTGGCGCTCGAGCAACGCGGCGCGCACCTCCGGCCAGGCGGCCACCCGGGAAGCCCCCTGGCCCGCGGTTTCGGAGCGGATCGCCCCGGTCACATCCCGCCCATCGAGCCAGACGCGCTCGCTACCGTCCGGGGCCGAACCGAATGCGACATCCATGCGCGCGGCGAGCCCGGCGTGGCGCTGCGCGTCCTCGCTCGCGGCACCCGCGGCCACGCCCGCGAGCGCCACCAGGCGGTACAGCGCGCCGCTGTCGAGCAGATGCCAGCCGGCATGGCGCGCGACCGCGCGGCTAATGGTGCCTTTGCCCGAGCCGCTCGGGCCGTCGAGGGTAACGATGGGACAGTCAGGCGAGCGGAGCATCCTGATCAGCGGCCGTCAGAGTGCCTCGATCCGCAAGCCGGCGCCGCGCGCCGTGCCCGCAAACCCTGGAAACGAGGTCGCGACGTTGGCGACGTCCCGGATCTCGATGGGCGCGCGGGCCCTCAACGCCGCGACCGCGAACGCCATAGCGATGCGGTGATCCCCGCAGCTGTCGATCGTGGCGCCCGAGAGTCCCTCCGCGCCGCGGATCCACAGGCCATCGGGCAGCAGCTGGTGCTCGACACCGAGCTGGCCCAGTCCCACGGCCATGGTGGCGAGCCGGTCGCTCTCCTTGACGCGCAGCTCGAGTGCCCCGCGAACCAGGGTCTCGCCGCTGGCGCAGGCCGCGGCGATGAAGAACACGGGAAACTCATCGATCGACGCGGGAATGAGCGCCTCGGGCACCGTGATGCCGTGCAGGGCGCTGCGGCGAACCTCGATGTCGGCGACCGGCTCGGGGTTCGGCCCGCCGCTCACGGCGTGAGGGTGCAGGCGGATGTCCGCTCCCATGCGCCGCAGCAGCTCGATGAGTCCGGTACGGGTCGGGTTCACGCCGATGTTGGTGAGGGTCAGAGGACGATCGGCCGCCAGGCACCCCGCCACCAGGAAAAACGCCGCCGAGGAGAAATCCGCGGGCACGCTCACCTGGGTGGCGCGCAGCCGCTGCCCGCCTTCCATCGCGATGCTGCGCCCCTCGTGCGCCAGCTGCACCCCGAAGGCCCCGAGCATGCGCTCGGTGTGATCGCGCGAGGGCACCGGCTCGGTCAGGTGGGTGCGCCCGCTCGCGGCGAGTCCTGCCAGCAGAACCGCGGATTTCACCTGCGCGCTCGCCACCGGCAGGCTGTAGTGAATGGCCCGCAGATGCGGCGTGCCGCGGATCTGCACCGGCGGCCGGCCCTCGTGGGTATGGATGCGCGCTCCCATCATCTGCAGCGGCACGGCGACGCGCTCCATGGGCCGGCGCATGAGCGACGCATCGCCGACCAGCGTCGAGTCGAATTTCTGCGGCGCCAGCAGGCCCATCATCAGGCGCATGGCGGTGCCGGCATTGCCCATGTCGAGTGGCGCCTGCGGCGCGGCGAGACCGTTTGCGCCCACGCCGTGCACCAGCACCTGCGTGTCTTGCGGCCGCTCGACGTGCACCCCCAGTCCCTGCAGCGCCCGCGCGGTGGCGAGGCAGTCCTCGCCGGCCAGAAAGCCACTGATGTGCGTGTCGCCCTCGGCGAGCGCGCCGAGCATGAGCGCGCGGTGCGAGATCGACTTGTCGCCCGGCACCGTGAGCGTGCCGCTCACGCTGCCGCCGGGCTTGACGCGATAACGGGCGCCGCCGGGTTCGCTCATTGCACCGCCCGCGGATAGGAGCCGAGCACGCGAAACAGCGAGGCGCGCTTTTTCAGCGCCGCCAGCGCCTTGGCGACGTGCGGCTCATCGGCGTGGCCCTCGAGGTCCATGAAGAACACGTAATCCCACTTGCGCCGCCGCGACGGCCGCGATTCGATGCGCGTGAGGGACACGCGGTGGCGCGCGAGCGGCTCGAGCAGCCGGTACAGCGCCCCGGGCGCATCGGTGTGGCTCACGGATACCAGCAGCGTGGTGCGATCCTCGCCGCTGGGCGTGAACAGCTTGCGCCCGAGCACCAGAAAGCGCGTGGTGTTGTCGGCGCGATCCTCGATCTCCGCGGCCAGGATCTTGAGACCATAGACCTCGGCGGCGGTCTCGCCCGCAATCGCCGCACTGCCCTTCTCGTCGCGCGCGCGCCGCGCCCCTTCCGCGTTGCTGGATACCGGCACCTGCTCCACACCCGGCAGATGCTCCTCGAGCCACTGCCGGCACTGGCCCAGTGACTGCGGGTGGGAGCAGACGCGCTCGATGCGCGCCAGCGCGCTCATGGCGCCCATGAGGTGATGGCGCACACGCAGCTCCACCTCTCCGCAGATCTTCAGCGGCGAGGTGAGGAAGCGATCCAGCGTGTGGTTGACCGTGCCCTCGGTGGAGTTCTCGATGGGCACGACCCCGAAATCGGCGCTCGCCGCCTCCACCTCGTGAAACACCTCATCGATCGAGGCGAGCGGCAGGGCGCGCACCGAATGCCCGAAATGATTGAGCACCGCGGTCTGCGTGAAGGTGCCCTCGGGACCGAGGAACGCCACTTTGAGCGGCTCCTGCTGCGCGAGACACGCCGACATGATCTCGCGGAACAGCCGCAGCACCTCCGTATCGCGCAACGGTCCCGCGTTGCGCGCCCGCGCCAGCCGCAGCACCTGTGCCTCGCGCTCCGGGCGATAGAAATCCACCGTCCGGCCGCTGCTCTTGGAAATCCCCACCTGCTGCGCCAGGCGCGCGCGTTCGTTGATCAGCCCGTGAATCTGTTCATCGACCGCGTCGATGCGGCCGCGCACCTGCTCCAGGTCCGGCCGCTGCGGCGCGGATGCCACGCCGTCGCCCGCCGGCGCGCCCGGCGTTGCCGTCGCACGGGAACGCCGCCGCACGGCGTGCGCCGGCTTGCTGCTCTTACGGGGCATGGCTGAGCGTTCCCACGGGGCTGCCGTCAGACGATGCGCGCCGACAGCACGCCCTCGATGGCGCGCAGGCTCGCCAGCAGGTCCTCGCCGAGCGCGCCGTCGGCGTCGATCAGCGTGTAGGCGAATTCGCCGCGCGACTTGTTCAGCAGGTCGGCGATGTTGATGCCGCGGGCGGCGAGGCAGGTGGAAATCTGGCCCACCATGTTGGGCACGTTGCTGTTGGCGATCGCCAGGCGCGTGGTGTTCGGCACCCGCGGCAGCACTGCCTCGGGATAGTTGACGCTGTTGCGGATGTTGCCGTTCTCGAGAAAGTCGCGCACCTGCTCGGCAACCATGACGGCGCAGTTCTCTTCGGCCTCGCCGGTGGAGGCGCCGAGGTGCGGCAGGGTTACCACCCTGGCGTGATCCTTGAGCGCGCGGTTGGGGAAGTCGCACACGTAGGCATGCAGACGGCCGGCATCGAGGGCCGCCAGCACCGCCCGATCATCGACGATGGCGGCGCGCGCGAAGTTGAGAAGGGTGGCGTCGTGCTTGGTGAGCGCGAGACGCGCGGCGTTCACCAGCTGGTGCGTGTGCTCGTTCAGCGGCACGTGCACCGTAATCGCATCCGCGCGCGTGAACAGGTCCTCGAGCGACAGCGCCTGCTCGACGCTCGAGGACAGCTGCCAGGCGCGCTGCACCGTGAGCTGCGGATCGTAGCCGAGCACCCTCATCCCCAGCGCCAGGGCGGAGTTCGCCACCTCGACGCCGACGGCGCCCAGGCCCACGACTCCGAACGTGCGTCCGGGCAGCTCGAAACCCAGGAAGTTCTTCTTGCCCTTCTCGACCGCCGCTTCGATCGCCTCGTCATCGCCGTCAAGGGCGCGCGCGAACAGCCACGCCGGCCCGATGTTGCGCGCCGCCAGCAACAACCCCGCCAGCACCAGCTCCTTGACCGCGTTGGCGTTGGCCCCCGGGGCGTTGAACACCGGAATGCCGCGCCGGCTCATCTGCGCGACCGGGATGTTGTTGACGCCTACCCCGACGCGGCCGATGGCGCGCACGCCTGGAGCCACGCCCGAGCCGTGCAGGTCGGCGGAGCGCACCAGGATGGCGTCCGGGTGGCTCACCGCGGCGCCCACTTCGTAGCGCTCCCGCGGCAGTCGCGCCAGGCCCCGGCTGCTGATGTCGTTGAGCGTGAGAATGCGATAGGTCATGCGATGTCAGCCGTGGCGGCGCTCAAATTCCTTCATGAAAGCCACCAGGGCTTGCACCCCGGCGAGCGGCATGGCGTTGTAGAGGCTCGCGCGCATGCCGCCCACGGAGCGGTGACCTTCGAGGCTCATCAGCCCGGCTTCGTGCGCCGCGGCGAGAAAGGCCCGATCGAGCTCGGGCGCGGCGAGCGTGAACGGTACGTTCATCCACGAGCGGCATGACACCGTCACCGGGTTCGCGTAAAAACCGGACGCGTCGATCGCGCCATACAGCAGCTGCGCCTTGGCACGGTTGCGCTCGGCGGCGGCGGCCAGCCCGCCCTGTGCCTTCAGCCATCGAAACACGAGCCCCGCGCAGTACCACGCGAAAGTCGGCGGGGTGTTGAGCATCGAACCCTCATCGGCCATCGCCTGGTAGTCCCACACCGCCGGCGTACCCGGGCGCGCCCGGCCGATGAGGTCCTGGTGCACGATGACCACGACGAGTCCCGCAGGACCGATGTTCTTCTGGGCACCCGCGTAGATCAGAGCGAACTTCGAGACCGCAATGGGACGCGACAGAATGGTCGAGGACATGTCGGCCACCAGCGGCACTCCCGCGGTGTCGGGGACGTACGGAAACTCCACCCCGCCGATGGTCTCGTTGGGCGTGTAATGGACGTAAGCCGCGTGCGCGCTCAGCCTGAGCGCGTGCGCCGCCGGCACGGTGGTGTATTTCGACGCCGCCTCATCGGCGGCGATGTTGACCTGGCCCGTCAGGCGCTGGGCCTCGCCGAGCGCTTTCTTCGACCATACCCCGGTATTCAGGTAATCGACGCTGGAGTCCGCACGCGCGATGTTCATCGGGATGGCGGCGAACTGGCCGGTTGCGCCACCCTGCAGGAACAGCACCTTGTAGTGCTGCGGAACGGCGAGCAACTCGCGCAGCAGTTGCTCGGCTTCCTGAGCCACGGCAACGAAGGCCTTGCTGCGATGACTCACTTCCATCACTGACATGCCGCAGCCATGCCAGTCGGTCAGCTCCTCGCGGACCTGTTCGAGGACTTCCACGGGCAGCGTGGCCGGCCCCGCAGCGAAATTGAATACGCGCACGAGCACCCTTCCGGGGGAAGTTTCACACCATGAGGGGACGAGGCGATCTTAGCAATGGGCCGCAGGCGCGGTAAGAGCTTTTGCGCCTAGGTCTCTGCGGCCGGCTCGCCTGCGCCGGCCTGCGGACCAGGCTCGGCGAGGGGCTCCTCCTCGCCGGTATCCAGACTCTCGACGCGCTCGATGCCGACCAGCCGCTCCCCTTCCCCGAGCCGGATGAGCCGTACGCCCTGGGTGTTGCGTCCCTGCACGGAGATCTCATCCACCGTGGTACGCACCAGCGTGCCGGTGGAGCTGATGAGCATGATCTCCTGCCCCGGCATGACCTGCAGCGCCGCGACCGTGACGCCGTTACGGTCCGAGGTCTGCAGCGCAATCACGCCCTGGCCGCCGCGGCCGTGCGGCGGAAAGTCCGCCAGCGGCGTGCGCTTGCCGTAGCCCGTGGCCGAGGCCGTCAGCACGTGACCCTCACCCACCACGATCAGCGCGATCAGATCCTGGCCGGCGCCCAGACGGATGCCGCGCACACCGGCCGCCTCACGCCCCATGTAGCGCACTTCGCCCTCGTGGAAGCGGATGGCCTTG
>CATPBQ010000247.1 GCA_955652795.1 uncultured Steroidobacteraceae bacterium
AACCTGACCGATGTAACTCATGCGCTGCGTGTCCGGGCGGCGAAGCCGCCGTTGAGACCAAAAACGGGTCGGGATCATAACAAATGGGGGTCGGCCGGCCTGTGAAGCCCGTGCGCAGGGTGCTCCAGTCTCTCAATTGCGACGGCCGCCTGGGGCTGGCACTGCTCGGCGCCTGCGCTTTGCTGCTGTTGCCCACGCTGGCCGGGGAGGCGGGGCGAGGGCTGCTGCGCTATGACCGCGTGGCCCTCGCGGCGGGGCAGTGGTGGCGGCTGCTCACGGCGCACGCGGTTCACCTGGATATCCGGCACGCGCTGCTGAATGATCTGGGGCTCGCTCTCATGTGGGCGCTGTTCGCTCGCGATTACTCCCCGCGGCAGTGGGTGCCGATCGTGCTGGGCGCGATGGCGGCCATCGACGCAGGGCTGTGGCTGTGCGATTCGACCGTGCTGTGGTACGTCGGTTCCTCCGGCGCGCTGCACGGGGCGATGGCGGCGGGCGCTCTGGCGCACCTGCGTCGCGGTGAGCGCGACGGGTGGGTCCTGGCGGGGCTGCTCGCGGTCAAACTGGCTTACGAGCACTGGCTGGGGGCGCTGCCGTTCTCCGGGCGCGATCCGGTAGTGGTGAGCGCGCATCTGTATGGGGTGCTCGGGGGCGTCGCGGTGGCCGCGTTCCTGAAGCCTCACCGGTCGCCGCTATAATTTCGGCCCCGGGGATTTCGGCAGGAGTGGCCATGTCCTTTGCGTTCGTGTTTCCGGGTCAGGGCTCGCAGTCGGTGGGCATGCTCGGCGCGCTCGCCGCCGCGGACGCCTCCGTTCGCAGCACCTTCGACGAGGCTTCTGCGGTGCTGGGCTTTGATCTGTGGAAACTCGTGAGCGAAGGCCCGGAGGAGGCGCTCAATGCCACCGAGCGCACCCAGCCGGCGATGCTCGCCGCGGGAGTGGCCACCTGGCGCGTGTGGCGCGGGCGCGGCGGTGCGCTGCCCGCCGTCGTCTCCGGTCACAGCCTCGGGGAATTCACGGCGCTCGTGTGTGCGGAAGCTGTGCCCTTTGGCGCTACGGTGGATCTGGTGCGCTTCCGCGGACAGGTCATGCAGGAGGCCGTGCCGGCCGGCAGCGGCGCGATGGCGGCCATTCTCGGGCTGGATGATGCGGCGATCGAAGCAGCGTGCCGCGAAGCCGCGCAAGGGGCCATTGTGGAACCGGCCAATTTCAACTCCCCGGGCCAGGTGGTCATTGCCGGTGAGAAGGCGGCGGTGCAGCGCGCGATCGAAGCCGCCAGGGCACGCGGCGCCAAGCGCGCGGTGACGCTGCCGGTGAGCGTGCCCTCGCACACCAGCCTCATGCGCCGCGCGGCCGAGCACCTCAGGGAGCAGCTGCGCTCATTCGAGGTGCGCGTGCCCCGTATCCGCTACATCAGCGCCGTGGATGCCAGCGCGCACGAGCGGCCCGACGAGATCCGCGAGCTGCTCGTGCGGCAGCTGTCGAACCCGGTGCGTTGGTCGGACACGCTGCGCGCGGTGAGCGCAGGCACGGTCGCGCAGGTGATCGAGTGCGGGCCGGGCAAGGTGCTCACGGGCCTGAACCGCCGCATCGAGCGGCGTGCGGACCTGAATTTTCTGGCGCTGGAGGACCCGGCCTCCATCGACGCGGCACTCACGGCGACCCGAGGGGGTTCCCATGCTTGAAAACCAAGTCGCACTCGTCACCGGCGCCTCGCGCGGCATCGGGCACGCCATCGCGCTCACCCTGGGAGGGGCCGGCGCCCGGGTGATCGGCACGTCCACCAGCGCGGAAGGCGCCGCGAGGCTCAGCGCCGCGCTCGCGTCGCATGGATACAACGGCCGTGGTGCGGTGCTCGACGCCGGGAACGGCGCCTCGGTCGACGCCCTGATGGGCGAGCTTGAAAGCGCGGCTGAGCTGCCGACGATCCTCGTCAACAACGCCGCCATCACCCGCGACACGCTGCTGGTGCGCATGAAGCCGGAGGACTGGGACGCGGTCATCAGCACCAACCTCACGGGCGTGTTTCGCCTGTCCAAGGCGTGCGTGCGGCGCATGATGAAGGAGCGGCGGGGCAGGATCGTCAACCTCGCTTCCGTGGTGGGCGTGACGGGCAATGCCGGGCAAGCCAACTATGCCGCGGCCAAAGCGGGACTCCTGGGATTCACCAAGTCACTCGCCAGAGAGCTCGCCTCGCGTGGCATTACGGTGAATGCCGTGGCCCCCGGCTTCATCGATACTGACATGACACGCGCGCTCGGCGAGGCGCAGCGCGCCGCGCTGGTCGGGCAGATTCCCATGGGGCGGCTCGGGACCCCCGCAGATGTGGCCGGTGCGGTCCTGTTCCTCGTGTCACCGCAGGCGACTTACATCACCGGGGAGACCTTGCACGTCAACGGCGGCATGTACATGCCGTAGGTGCGGCCGTTGGACGCACGCCACACGCGGCGGGCACGACGGCGAGTGCGCCGAACCGGCCGGTCAGTTTCGCCAGTAAAAACAATCACTCGCACCGGCGGTGGGCGAGTGGCAGCCCCCCGGGTGTTCCCCTACAATACCGCGCCCGCTACCGGCCTCACGGGGCGAACGGCGGGGCAACCCCTTTTAGAAGCCTACATAAGGACCAATCGCTAATGAGCACAGTTGAGCAGCAGGTCAAAGCCATCGTTGCCGAACAGCTGGGCGTCAAACAGGAACAGGTCACGAACGATGCCTCGTTCGTTGATGACCTGGGAGCCGATTCACTCGACACGGTCGAGCTGGTGATGGCCCTCGAAGAGGAATTCGAGATCGAAATCCCGGATGAGGACGCCGAGAAGATCACAACCGTCCACCAGGCCATCGACTACATCAACGAGCGTCGCAGCAAGTCCTGATTCCAGCCAGGACGCGATACAGGTAGCGTGTGAGCAAGCGCCGTGTCGTCGTAACGGGCCTTGGAGTGGTGTCCCCGGTCGGGAGCACCGTTCAATCGGCATGGGATGCCATCCTGCGCGGGGAGAGCGGCATCGGTCCGGTGACGCGCTTTGATGTGTCCGCGTTTCCGGTGCGCATCGGCGGGCAGGTGCGCGATTTCGACGTCGGTCAGTACATCACACCCAAGGACGCCCGCCGCATGGACGAATTCATGCAGTACGGCGTGGCCGCCGGAGTGCAGGCCGTCAGCGACGCCGGTATCGACTTCGCCAAAACCGATCCCACACGCTGTGGCGCGGTGTGCGGCGCCGGCATCGGTGGACTCGGAACCATCGAGGCGGAATACGGCGAATACCTGAAGGCGATGAACCCGCGCAAGATCTCGCCGTTCTTCGTCCCCGCGACCATCATCAACATGATCGCCGGGCACCTCTCGATCCGCTATGGCTTGAAGGGCCCGAATCTCGGTGTGGTCACCGCCTGCACCACCTCGACGCACGCCATCGGGTTGGCGATGCGCACCATCCAGTATGGCGACGCGGACCTGATCGTCGCCGGCGGTGGCGAAATGGCCACCACGCGCTGCGGGCTGGGGAGCTTCGGCCAGGCGAAGGCGCTCTCCACGCGCAACGATGCCCCCACCGAGGCGAGCCGCCCGTGGGACAAGGACCGCGACGGCTTCGTGTTGAGCGACGGGGGCGGCGCGATGCTCCTGGAGGAGCTGGAACACGCGCGCGGGCGCGGCGCGCACATTTACGCCGAGCTCGTGGGCTTTGGCATGAGTGGCGATGCCTATCACATTACCGCGCCGCCCGAGGACGGTGACGGTGCCCGTCTGGCGATGGTGAATGCGCTCAAGGATGCCGCCCTGAATCCCGCCGACGTGCAGTACGTCAACGCGCACGCGACCTCGACCCCGCTGGGCGATAAGGCCGAGACGGTCGCGATGAAGAGCGCCTTCGGCGAGCACGCCAAGCGCCTCGCCGTGAGCTCGACCAAGTCCATGACCGGACACCTGCTCGGCGCCGCGGGCGTCGTGGAAGCGATTTTCTCGGTGCTCGCGATCCGTGATGGTATTGCGCCTCCCACCATCAACTACCGCACGCCCGACCCCGAGTGCGACCTCGACTACGTCCCCAACAGCGCCCGTCGCATGAAGATCGACGTGAGCCTCTCGAACTCCTTCGGCTTCGGCGGCACCAACGGGTCACTGGTGTTCCGGCGCTTCAGCGCCTGAGGGCGCGAGCCGAAAGGCTGTCCGCCACGCGCGCACCCCTCGTCCGCGAGCTCGACGTTCCGCCTGCGGTGTTGCGTCGCCTGGCGGCGCGTTTCCCCGAGCGCTATCCGCTGCTGCTGGACAGTGCCGCCTCCGGGCCCTTGAGCCGCGCGAGCGTGCTGCTCGCGGAGCCTGCCGCGGCGCTGTGGCTCGGCGCCGACGGTCGCCTGGGTGCGGAAGGATTCGT
>CATPBQ010000248.1 GCA_955652795.1 uncultured Steroidobacteraceae bacterium
CCGTAGCGGTGCACGCGCAGGGGGTGGAGGGCACCGACTACCGCAAGATCGAGCCGCCCCAGCCGACCATGAGCCCGGGGAAAATCGAGGTCATCGAGTTCTTCTCCTACATGTGCCCGCATTGCAGCGAGTTCTACCCCTTGGTCACCACCTGGGCGGCGATGCTTCCCAAGAACGTAGAGTTCCGGCGCGTGCCGGTCGGCTTCAACCGCCCGGCGTGGATCAACCTCGCGCGCGCTTACTACTCGCTGCAGGCGAGCGGCGACCTGGACAAGCTGGACGGTGCGCTGTTTCACGCGATCCACGATGAGCACCTGCAGCTCTTCGACGAGCCCAGCCTCGCGGACTGGGTGGGCAAGCACGGCGGCCATGCCGAGCAGTTCACCGCCGCCTATACCTCCTTCGGCGTCAACAACCAGACGATACAGGCCGATCAGATGGTCGAGAATTACCGGATCGACGCGGTTCCGACGATGGCGGTCAACGGCGAGTACCTGGCGATGGGCAAGCAGTTCGCCGAAATTCTCGCCAACACCGACCGCCTGATTGACCAGGCGCAAGCGCAAGCGCGCGCCGCGGGCACGGCAAAACACAAGTAAGATCACGGCGCGATCGGAGGCTCGCGCGCCAGCTCCAGCAGCTCGCTCGCCTCGGGCACACGATCGCCGCGGGCGAAGTGAATCATCCCTACCGTGCCCGCGTAAGGGGCGGTGATGGTGTGTTCCATTTTCATCGCTTCGATCACCATGAGCACGTCCCCGGCGGCGACTTTCTGTCCCACGGCGACCGGCACCGACACCACTACGCCGGGCAGGGGCGTGCTCAGGCCGCCGCTGGCGGCACTCGCCGCGAACTCGCGCGTCCGCGGGTCCTCCAGCAGCAGGTCGTACTGCTCATCGGCAGTCCACAGATACACACGCGCGCCGTCCAGGTAGTAACGTGCCTGCCGGCGCCGCTCATCGATGCGTGCCGCGACCACTGCGCCGCTGCACATCGCGTCGCTGAGCGGCAGGCGCGCACCCTCATCGACGGTCACGGCGGCGGGCTTGCCGTGGAGGTATTCGAGCTCCACCGCATGCGTGTGCCCGCGCCAGGAGAAGCTGTAAGCGACCCGCGCCGGGAGGTTGGGGGTAAAGCCATCGGCCAGGTCCCAGGGGTTGCCCGCCCCGGGCTCGCGCACCGCGGCGCCGCCGCCACTCTCACCGTGCAGGGCGAGCGCCGCCAGGATGAGCGCCTCGGGGGCGGCGGTGCGAGGGCCGGCAAACTCCGCCCCACCCTGATCGAGCAAGGCGATGTTGTGCCGCACTTCAAGAAAGCGCGGCGAGCGCAGGATGCGGCGCAGCCAGCGCTCGTTGGTGTGTACGCCCGCGGCCAGGGTCTGTGTCAGCGCCGATGCGAGCCGCGCGGCCGCCTGCTCGCGAGTGGGCGCCCAGGCGATGATCTTGCCGAGGAGTGAATCGTAGCAGTCCGGAACCGTATCGCCGCTGGCAAAGCCGGCGTCCACGCGCACCGACTGCATGTGCGGCCATTCGAGAACTTGCAGCGCTCAGGCGCTCGGTAGAAAGCCGCGCTCGGGATCCTCGGCACAGATGCGCGCCTCGATCGCGTGACCGTCAAAGCACACCTCGCTCTGCGACAGCGGCAGGTGCTCACCCGCGGCGACGCGCAACTGCCACTCGACCAGGTCGAGTCCGGTCACCGCCTCCGTGACCGTGTGTTCCACCTGCAGCCGCGTGTTCATTTCCATGAAGTAGAACTCGCCGCCGTCGAGCAGGAATTCGACGGTCCCGGCGCTCACGTAGCCGATCTCGCGTGCCACCACCAGCGCTGCGGCGCGCAGGCGCCCGCGCAGTTCCTCGGACAGCGCGGGTGCCGGCGCTTCTTCGATGAGCTTCTGATGACGCCGCTGGGTGGAGCAGTCGCGCTCGCCCAGGTGCACGAAGTTGCCGTGCGTATCGGCAAACACCTGCACCTCGATGTGGCGCGGTGCCGGCAGATAACGCTCCAGGAGCAGCGCCCCGTCGCCGAAGGCGCTCTCGGCGAGGCGGCGTGCGGCGGCGAGCGCCGCCGTCAGTTCGGAAGGCTCGCGCACGATCTGCATGCCCTTGCCGCCACCCCCGGCCGCGGGTTTGATGATGAGCGGCAGCCCGGCGCGCTGCGCCTCGCGCGTGAGGTGCTCCAGGTCCTGCTCGGAGCCGGCGTACCCGGGCAGCACCGGCACGCCGGCCGCGCGCATGCGCGTCTTGGCGACGATCTTCGAACCCATCGCGGCGATGGCCGCGGCGGGCGGTCCGACGAAAATGCGGCCGGCATCCGCGCACGCCTGGGCGAACCGCGCGTTCTCGGAGAGGAAGCCGTAGCCCGGATGGATCGCCTGCGCCCCGCTCGCGCGGGCGGCTTCGATGAGGCGCTCGATGCTGAGATAACTGTCGCGCGCCGCGGCGGGCCCGATCCGCACCGCCTCATCCGCTTCACGCACGTGGCGCGCGCCGGCGTCGGCGTCCGAGAACACCGCGATGGTGCGCAGCCCTAACCGGCGTGCGGTGCGGAAAATGCGGCAGGCTATCTCGCCGCGATTGGCGACCAGGAGACTGTTGATCACGGCGCCCTCCGCGGCTCGCCTTACATCCGGAACACGCCAAAGTGCGTCGGCTGTTGCGGCGCGTTGCGCACCGCTGCGAGCGACAACCCCAGCACGCGCCGCGTTTCGATGGGATCGATCACGCCATCGTCCCACAGGCGCGCCGAAGAATAATAGGGATGTCCCTGGCGCTCGTATTGCTCGCGGATCGGCTGCTTGAAGGCTTCCTCGTCCGCCGCCGGCCAGTCCCGGCCGGTGCCCCGCAACTGGTCACGCTTGACGGTCGCGAGCACGCTGGCGGCCTGCTCACCGCCCATGACCGAGATGCGCGCGTTCGGCCACTGAAACAGCAGCCGGGGCGAATACGCCCGGCCGCACATGGCATAGTTCCCCGCGCCGTAGCTGCCGCCGATGATCACGGTAAGCTTCGGCACCCCGGCGCAGGCCACCGCCGTGACCAGCTTCGCGCCGTCCTTGGCGATGCCGCCCGCTTCCGCGCGCCGCCCGACCATGAAGCCGGTGATGTTCTGCAGGAACAGCAGCGGAATCTGCTCCCGCGAGCACAGCTCGATGAAATGTGTCCCCTTGAGCGCGCTCTCGGAGAACAGCACGCCGTTGTTGGCGAGAATCCCGATCGGATAGCCGCACAGGTGCGCAAACCCGCATACCAGGGTGGTGCCGTAGAGCTGCTTGAACTCATCGAGCTCGGATGCGTCCACGAGCCGCGCGATCACCTCGCGCACGTCGTAGGGCTTGCGCAGACTCGCCGGCAACACGCCGTAGAGCTCGGCCGGATCGTGGCGCGGATCGGCCGGCGTCTGCGGCGGCGCGCTGGCGGCGCCGCCCTTCAGGCGCGTGACGATGCGCCGCGCAATGGCGAGCGCGTGCGTATCGTTCTGCGCGTAGTGGTCGCACACGCCCGATTCGCGGCAGTGCACATCCGCGCCTCCGAGGGACTCCGCGTCAATGTCCTCGCCGGTCGCGGCCTTCACCAAGGGCGGGCCGCCGAGAAATACCCGCCCCTGGTTGCGCACGATCACGTTCTCATCCGACATCGCCGGCACGTACGCGCCGCCCGCGGTGCACGAGCCGTGCACCACCGAGATCTGCGCCACGCCGAGCGCCGACAGCGTCGCCTGGTTGTAGAAGATGCGGCCGAAGTTATCGCGGTCGGGAAACACTTCATCCTGCGCCGGCAGGAAAGCCCCGCCGCTCTCCACCAGGTACACGCACGGCAGGCGATTGTCGCGCGCGATTTCCTGGGCGCGCAGGTGCTTCTTCACGGTGACCGGATAGTAGGTGCCGCCCTTGACGGTCGGGTCGTTCGCGACGATGACGCATTCGCGCCCGCCGATGCGGCCGATGCCGGTCACGACCCCGGCACAGGCGATCTCGCCGCCGTACATGCCGTGCGCGGCGAGCTGCGAGAACTCCAGGAACGCACTGCCGGTGTCGAGCAGCACGCGGATGCGCTCGCGCGCGGTGAGCTTGCCGGCCGCCTTGTGCTTGTCGGTGGCGGCCTTGGAGCCGCCGCGCGCCGCCCGGCTCGCCGCGCGCCGCAGATCCTCGACCAATGAGCGCATGGCGCGCGCGTTGTCCTGGAACTCCTGGGAGTGCACATCGACCCGAGTGCAGATGCGGGGCATGGGTGCTTGCCATGGTTGCCGGTTTGTCCGACAATCATACGATCCAGTCCGAGGACAAGGCAAGCCCATGAGCACGCTCGACTGCACCGACAGCGACTTCGGCCTGAGCGCCGAGCTCGAGGAAATCCGCCAGCAGGTGCGGCGCTTTGCCGCCGAGCAGATCGCCCCGCGGGCGGCCGAGATCGACCGCAGCAACGAATTCCCGCGCGACCTGTGGCCGGCGCTGGGCGCACAGGGCCTGCTCGGCATTACCGTGCCCGAGCGCTTCGGAGGCGCGCAGCTCGGCTATCTTGCGCACGTCGTCGTCATGGAGGAAATCTCGCGCGCTTCGGGCGCCGTGGGCCTCTCCTATGGCGCGCATTCCAACCTGTGCGTGAATCAGCTGCGGCTCAATGCCAACGACGCGCAGTGCGCCCGTTATCTGCCCCGGCTCGTGAGCGGCGAACACGTCGGGGCGCTCGCGATGTCGGAACCCGGGGCGGGCTCGGACGTCGTCTCCATGCAATTGCGGGCCGAGAAGCGCGGCGACGGCTATGTGCTGAACGGCCGCAAGATGTGGATCACCAACGGCCCGGACGCGGATGTGTTCGTGGTGTATGCCAAGACCGACCCCGCTGCCGGAGCGCGCGGCATCAGCGCGTTCATCGTCGAGCGTGGCGAGCGCGGCTTCAGCACTGCGCAGAAGCTCGACAAGCTCGGCATGCGCGGCTCAGGCACCTGCGAGCTGGTATTCGATGAGTGCCGCGTGCCGGGGGAAAACCTGCTCGGCACCGAGAACGGCGGCGTGCGCGTGCTGATGAGCGGCCTGGATTACGAGCGCGTGGTGCTCGCCGGCGGTTCCCTGGGACTGATGGCGGCGTCGCTCGATGTGGTGCTGCCCTACATCCGCGAACGCAAGCAGTTCGGCCAGCCGATCGGAACTTTTGAACTGATGCAGGGCAAGGTCGCCGACATGTACGCGGCACTCAACGCCTCGCGTGCCTACGTTTATGCCGTGGCGCGCGCCTGCGACGAGCGCACCGTACGGCGGCGCGACGCGGCGAGCTGCATCCTGTTCGC
>CATPBQ010000249.1 GCA_955652795.1 uncultured Steroidobacteraceae bacterium
CCAGGCGCGGTGGCGCGCGCCGAGGGCCAGATCCTGCGCGCTGGCATCCTTGAATAACACCGCGATGCGCCTGGCGGGGTTGATGTTCATCTCGCCGCGGATCTGGCGCACGCCCAGAACGACCGCCTGGATCCAGGCCACCTCGCGTTCCGCTTCCTCATCGGCGGGGAAGTCGCTCGCGGCCGGATAGGCCTGCAGCATGACGCTCTCCCCGGTGCGTGCCGCGAGCGGCGCTACGCGCTGCCAGATCTCCTCGGTAATGAACGGCATCAGCGGATGCAGCGCGCGCTGCAGCGCTTCGAGCACCTGCACGAGCGTGTGCTGCGTGCCGCGCCTGGCTGCCGCGCAGCTGCCTTGCCCCTGCAGTACCGGCTTCGTCAGCTCCAGATACCAGTCGCAGAAGTCGTACCAGGTGAACTCGTAAAGGGCGCTGGCCGCGTAATCGAAGCGGTAGTCGCGCAATGCGCTCTCGAGCGTGCCGAGCAGGCGCCCGAAGCGCGAGCGGATCCAGCGGTCGGCGATCGACAGCTCCTGCGGCTCCCCGCCCGCGGCCGGTGCGCTCTCGCCCACAGCCAGGGTGACGAAGCGCGCCGCATTCCACAGCTTGTTACAGAAGTTGCGGTAACCGGCGACGCGCGCCAGGTCGAAGCGGATGTCGCGGCTTGGGGAGGCGAGCGCGGCAAAGGTGAAGCGCAGCGCGTCCGTGCCATGGGGCGCGATGCCCTGCGGGTACTGCTTGCGGGTCGCCCGCTCGATCGCGGGCGCCAGCTGCGGCTGCATGAGCCCGGCGGTGCGCTTGGCCACGAGCGCCTCGAGCGAGATGCCGTCGACGATGTCGAGCGGATCGATCACGTTGCCCTTGGACTTCGACATCTTGTCGCCGTGCTCGTCGAGGATGAGCCCGGTGATGTAGACGTCGCGGAACGGCACCTCTGCCATGAACTTCAGGCCCATCATCATCATGCGGGCGACCCAGAAGAAGATGATGTCGAAGCCGGTGACCAGCACGCTGCCGGGATAGAACCTGCCGAGCTCCGCGGTGGCATCCGGCCAGCCGAGCGTGGAAAACGGCCACAGCGCCGAGGAGAACCAGGTATCGAGCACGTCCTCGTCCTGGCGCAGGGCGACGCCGGCGGGGAGCTGGTGGCGCGCGCGCACCTCGGCTTCATTGCGGCCGACGTAGATTTTGTCGTCGCTCCCGTACCAGGCCGGGATGCGATGTCCCCACCACAGCTGGCGGCTCACGCACCAGTCCTTGATGTTGCGCATCCATTCGAAGTAGGTCCGCGCCCAGCTCTGCGGCACGAAGCGAGTGCGACCCTGCTCGACGGCCGCGATCGCCGCTGCGGCGAGCGGCGCGATCTTCACGTACCACTGGTCGGTGAGATAGGGCTCGAGCACCGCGCCGCTGCGATCGCCGCGCGGCACCACCAGCCTGTGCTTCTCGATGCGCTCGACGAGGCCGGCCGCCTGCAGCTCCGCCACCACGCGTTTGCGGGCCTCGAAGCGCTCCAGACCCCGGAAGCGCTGTGGCACCGTATCCGCGAGCGTGGCGCGCGGCGTGAAGATGTTGATCAGCTCCAGATGATGGCGCTGCCCGATCTCGTAGTCGTTGAAATCGTGCGCCGGCGTGACCTTGAGGCAGCCGGAACCGAAGGCCGGATCGACGTACGCATCGGCGATGACCGGGATGGCACGCTCGGCGAGCGGCAGCTGCACGCGCTGGCCGATGAGGTGCTGGTAACGGGTATCGTCGGGATTCACCGCGACCGCAGCGTCGCCCAGCATGGTTTCCGGACGGGTGGTCGCGACCACGACATGACCCGTGCCAGCGGCGAGCGGGTAGCGCAGGTGCCAGAGCTGTCCGTCCTCCTCGTGCGCCTGCACCTCCAGGTCCGACAGCGCCGTGAGCAGCACCGGGTCCCAGTTGACCAGGCGCTTGCCGCGGTAGATGAGGCCCTCCTCATGCAGCCGCACGAACACCTCGACCACGGCGCGCGACAACGCCGGGTCCATGGTGAAGCGATCGCGCGACCAGTCGACCGAGTCGCCCAGCCGGCGCATCTGTGCGCTGATGGTGCCGCCGGACTGCTCCTTCCACTGCCACACGCGCTCGAGGAAGGCCTCGCGGGTGAGGTCGGTGCGTTTCACGCCCTGCGCGTTCAGCTGCCGCTCCACCACCATCTGCGTGGCGATGCCCGCGTGGTCGGTGCCGGGCTGCCACAGGACATCGCGGCCGCGCATGCGCTGATAGCGGGTGAGGGCGTCCATCAGTGTGTGCTGGAACGCGTGCCCCATGTGCAGCGTGCCGGTCACGTTCGGCGGCGGGATCATGATGCAATAGGGCTCGCCCCGACCGCTCGGCGCGAACCAGCCGTGAGATTCCCAGCGCTCGTAGATACGCCGCTCGATAGCCTGCGGCGCGTACACCTTTTCCATTTACCTCAGGGGTCCTGCGGCAACGTCGGGGGATTATAGCGGCTCGAGGCGCGCCGCCTTGGGTGCCGCGGGCGCCGCCGCAGCAGCGCAAGTGCCGTCGGGAGTTATGTGGCGTGGCGGCGCCGCCGTGGCGGGTGCCGCCGCGGACGGCAGAAGCGCACGTGGCGCAGTTTGCGGTCGTGGCTTGCGCCGTGGCGCGTCAGCGAGCCGCGCGGTGCAATAGAAACTCCGCGAGCAGTGGCGTCGGGCGGCCCGTACTGCCCTTCTGCGCACCGCCCTGGTAGGCGATGCCCGCGACGTCGAGGTGCGCCCATTTGAGCCCCTGGGTGAACTTGCTGAGGAAAGTCGCGGCGGTAATCGCGCCGCCGTCACGCCCGCCGACATTGGCAAAGTCGGCGAAGTTGCTCTTCAGCTGCTCCGCGTATTCCTCGGTCAGCGGCAATTGCCAGCAGCGGTCGTCCGCGCGTACCCCGGCTTCCAGCAGCTCGCGCACCAGCGGCTCGTCGTTTCCCATGACACCGGAGTGATGATGCCCCAGGGCGATGACGCACGCGCCGGTCAGCGTGGCGATGTCGATCACCGCCGCGGGATGGAAGCGGCGCGCGTAGTGCAGAGCGTCGCACAGAATGAGGCGCCCTTCGGCATCGGTGTTGAGAATCTCGACCGTCTGTCCGGAAGCGCTGGTGGCGATGTCCCCCGGTTTGACGGCCCTGCCCCCCGGCATGTTCTCCACCGCGGCGATCAGGCCGACCAGATTCAGGCCGAGCCGCAGCTGCGCCGCCAGGGTGAGCGCGGCGATCACCGCCGCCGCGCCGCTCATGTCGAACTTCATCTCATCCATGCCGGGAGGATCTTTGAGCGAGATGCCGCCGCTATCGAAGGTGACGCCCTTGCCGACCAGCACGACCGGCGGCTGCGCTTTGCGCGTGCCGCGGTGTTCCAGCACGATGAAACGCGGCGGTTGATGGCTGCCCTGCGCAACGGCGAGCAGGCAGCCCATCTTTTCGCGCCGGATGGCGGCGGCGTCGAGCACTCGCACGCTGAGCGAGCCAGAGCGCTTGGCGAGTGCACGCGCCTGCTCGGCGAGAAACGTCGGCGTGCAGACGTTGGCGGGCAGATTCGCCAGATCACGCTGCACCTGGACGGCGGCCGCCACCGCCGCGCCGTGTGTCAGGCCGCGCTCGGCGGCGGCGGCCTTGCGCACCGGCCCGGCCAGTACCTTGGCAAGGGCGGGCGCGGGCGCCTTCTTGCCGGTCTTCAGATCGTTGACGTTATACAGCGCAGCGCCGATGAGCTCCGCGACCGCCCGGCCGAAATAGTAGTCATCCAGCTGCTTCGCTTCCGGGCGGTCGATCGCCACGGCGCAACTGGCGATGCGCGTGCGCGCCAGCGCCGCCGCTGCGGCCGCCCAGGCCTTGCGCCAGCTCCTGC
>CATPBQ010000250.1 GCA_955652795.1 uncultured Steroidobacteraceae bacterium
TGGCTGACGCCCAAGTCCGGCTGGCGCAAGAGCTACGCGGACTGGCCGGCGTTGCACAAGCTGCGGGCGGTCGATGAGCTGGTGGCGAGCGTGCGCGGCGTGCGCCCCCCGGTGCGCAACCGCACGCGCATCGAACCGCTCGAACTCAACACCCGCACCCTGGCGCAGCATTATCGCCGCAAGCTCGCGCGCAACCGCCTGATCCGGCGCGGACTTGCCGATGAGCTGCTGCGCCGCGCCTTCAGTCCCGAGCGCTCACGCCCGGACGCCCCGCGGGCGGCCACGCTGCTGCGCGCGGCCCTGCGCCCGCTGACCCCGGCGGTGGCGCGGGCGCTGCGGATCGAGCGCTACAGCGTGGAACAGGTTCTGCGCATGCTCATCGAGCGCAGTGAGCGGCTGAAACTCTACGTGTGTGGCAACCGCCGCGACGCCCTGCGCTACTCGCGCTGGATGCTCGAGCGGCTCACGGAGCTTTACTCCCAGGGCGAGACGCCGCACTTGCCGCTATGAGACGACTGCGCACGCTCGTCGTGGTGCACGCGAGCCTGGTGCCTCCGGAAACTCTCGAGGGTCACAGCGACAGGGAAATCGAAGAGTGGCGCACGGAGTACGACGTCACCAGCACGCTGCGCAAACTCAGGCATGACGTGCGCTGCATCGGCGTGCTCGACAGCCTCACCGAGCTGCGCGGCGCGATCGCCGACTGGGAACCGGACATCGTCTTCAACCTGCTGGAGGAATTCGACGGCATCGTCACCTACGATCAGCACGTGGTGGCGTTCCTGGAACTCATGCGCCAGCCGTACACGGGCTGCAATCCGCGCGGGCTGCTGCTGTCGCGCGACAAGTCCCTTTCCAAGCAGCTGCTGGCGTTCCACCGCATCGCCACTCCGCAGTTCGCGGTGTTCCGGCGCGGCGCGCGCGTTCATGTGCCGCGCAAGCTGCGTTTTCCTCTATTCGTGAAATCCACGGTCGAGGACGCATCCCTCGGGATCGCCCAGGCATCGGTGGTGGAGGATGCCGCCAAGCTGAAGGAACGCATCGGGTTCGTTCACGAGCAGGTGAAATCCGATGCCCTGGTGGAGGAATACATCGAGGGGCGCGAGCTGTACGTCGGGATGATGGGGAACGAGCGGCTCACGCGCCTGCCGGTGTGGGAGATGGTGTTCGGTTCCATGCCGGATTCGCTCGCGGCCATCGCCACGCGCAAGGTGAAATGGGACAAGCGCTACCAGGCGAAGTACGGCATCACCACCCACGCGGCCGCCGATCTGCCGCCGCCGGTGCTCACCGCGCTCGATCGGCTCTCGCGCCGCATCTACCGCGCGCTCGGCATGTCCGGCTATGCTCGCATGGACTTCAGGGTGACCCCGCAAGGCCAGGTTTACGTGCTCGAGGCGAACGCCAACCCGAATCTCGAGACCGCCGAGGACTTTGCCGAGTCGGCGCGCGCCGCGGGTATGCCCTATAGCGAGCTGCTCGAGCGCCTCATGGACCTCGGACTGCGGTATCGCGCGCAGTGGCGGGCCTCGTATGGCTGAGGCCGCCCCCGCCGCCGCGACCGCGATTGCCGCCCTCGGGCTGCTCGGCGCCTGTGCCGACCAGACCAAGCTGCGCGAGAGCGAGCTCACGCAGCTTCTGGACTGGCTGCCGGGCAAGTACGACAACACCGCCCAGGCCGACGGCGACCCGCAGCGCGGCGTGCAGCCGCCGCATGACCGCATCGCGCTCATCATCGTGAAGGTGTACACGCCGCGGCTCGGACATCACGTGTTCTATGTGCAGGAGATGGCCGCCGACGATCCGCGCCGCGTCATGAGCGAGCGGTTGTTCAGCTTCAAGGTCGATGAGAAGCGCGGCATCCTCGAGAGCGTCTACAGCTTCGCCGAGCCGCTACGCTGGCGCAACGGGCAGGAGCATCCGGAACTCTTCACCGGCGTCGTGCTCGAAGACGTGCAGAGCGTGCCGGGGTGCGAGCTCGTGTGGCGCAAGGCCGGCGAGCAGTTCATCGCCAGCTACGATCCGAAGCTCTGCCACAACAGCGGCGGTGCGGCACCCGGGGAGTCGGCGGCGCAGCTCAGCGCCGACTCGCTCTCGCTCGCCGACACCGCGCGCGCTGCCCGCCCCGGCGGGCGCCCGGATGAGGCGTACTACAGTTTCCGCAAGGCGCGCTGACGCTTCAGTTCTTGTGTGCGATCCCGCGTCTACGGAGTGCTCGGCTGCTGCCGTGGGTCCTTCAGGTGAGTGTCTAGCCACCCCAGCACCGTGTGATACCACAGGATGCTGTTGGCGGGTTTCAGCACCCAGTGATTCTCGTCCGGGAACACCAGCAGCCGACTCTCGACGCCGCGCCGCTGCAGCGCCGTGAAGGCGCCCAGGCCCTGCGGGTAGGGGATGCGGAAGTCCTGCTCGCCGTGAATGACCAGCATCGGGGTGCGCCACATGGAGACGAAGTCGACGGGGTTGACGGCTTCATAGCCCTGCGGGTTCTCATACTGCGGTCCGCCCAGCTCCCACTCGGGAAACCACAGCTCCTCGGTGGCGTAGTACATCATGCGCTGGTCGAACAGGCCGTCGTGATTGACGATGCAACGGAAGCGATCCGGCCATTTACCCTCGATCCAGTTCATCATGAAGCCCCCGTAGGAGGCGCCGAGCGCACAGGCGCGCTCCCCGTCGAGCCACGGGTACTTCTCGATCGCGGCCGCGAGTCCTTTCTGCAGGTCGATGAGGGGCTTCCCGCCCCAGTCGCGGCTGATGGAGTCGGTGAACGCCTGGCCGTAACCGGGCGAGCCGTGAAAGTCGATCATCACCACCGCATAGCCACCACCGGCGAAAGCCTGCGCGTTCCAGCGGTAGGTCCAGATGTTCTGCATGCTCACCTGCGGACCGCCGTGCACCACGAACGCGATCGGGTATCGCTTGCCGGGCTCCAGCCCAAAGGGCTTCACGACGTAGCCGTACACGGTCTCGTCGTTCCAGCCTTTGAAGCTGAACTGCTCGAACGCGCCCATGCGTCGCGCGGCCAGCAACTCGTGGTTCACGTCGGTGAGTCGCGTGGCTGGGCCGCCACGCAGCCCGACCGCGTACAGGTCGTCCGGTCCGCCGAGGTCCGCGCGTGCGAACACCACCCGCTCGCGGGTCGCCGTGTACCCGGCTACCGCGCCGCTGGCGACGAGCCTGGCTCGCGCACCGGTTTTCGGATCGACCCGGTACAGCGCCTCCTGGCCCAACTCCTCGACGCTCGCCAGCAGCGTCTTGCCATCGGGCGTCGCGCCGAGGCGCGCGACCGAACGATCCCAGCCGCCGGTGAGGGAGCGCACCGCGCCGGTGTGTGCGTCCTTGAGAACGATGTGAAAGCGGTCCGCCTCGAACCCCGGGCGCTCCTGCGCCAGCCACGCGAGATCCCCGTTGGCGAGGAACACCGGCTGGGCATCCCAGGCGGGGTTGCTGGCGGTGAGATTCTCAGGCGCCGCGCTGCCGTCCACCGGCGCCTGGAACAGATCGAAGTTGGTCGACCAGGGCTCGGTGCGCCCGGCGATGCGCGCCGAGAACACCAGCGACTTGCCGTCGGGACTGAAGGCGAAGTCCTCATCGCCCCCGAAGGGCTTGCCTGGAATGTCCGCATCGAAGCCCTTCGACACATCAATGGGCGCCGCGCCCGCGCCGCCGGACGCGAGCTGCGCGCTGAACAGGTGCGAACGAGTGCCGTTGCTCCAGGCATCCCAGTGCCGGATGAAGAGCCGCTCGTAGGTGCGTCCGGTCGCCTTGTCCTTCGCCCGCGCATCCAGGCGCTCCCGGGTGCAGGCGAGCGTGGCGCAGTCCGGGAACACCTCCATCGAGAGGGCGAGCAGATCCCCGCGCGGGGACAGCTTGAGCGCGCCTACGTCGAGCGGATAGTCGGTGACGCGCTGCGCCTCGCCGCCGCTGAGCGCCAGGCGCCACACCTGCGAGCTGCCCGAGCGTGTCGACAGGAAGTAGAGCGTGCGGCTGTCGGGCGACCAGCGCGGGCTCGAGTCGTTCGCCTTGACGTCGGTGAGGCGCCGCGGCTGTGCCGTGCCGGACGTGAGATCCAGCAGCCACAGGCTGATGCGGCCGTTGTTGGCGTCCATGTCGGTCTCGCGCTGCACGAAGGCGACCCGGCGGCCGTCGGGGGAGACCTGCGGATCGGTAATGCGCTTCAGAAGCACCAGGTCTTCCACCGTGAAGGGGGCGTTGCCGCCGTCGGCCGCGCGTGCGGCGCTGCCGAGCGCGCTGAGGGAGCAGACCAGCAGCCACGACGCGAGGCGGACGCTCTGAGGCATGGTGAGGCCTTTTATTCGTTGACCAGTCAGTCGCGCGCCGCCGCGAGCCGCCGCGGCATCAGCCGACCTCGTCGACGGCGATCGTCCACGGTTCCTGGATGGCGGCCTGCAGCCATTCCTGCAGCGCGCCGTCCTCGAGCACGCTTGCCATGTACCAGCGCGCGGCTTCCGAGATGCGGGCTCCGTAGGTCTTGAAGCGCAGCACGACCGGCGCGTACATGGCATCCGCCACCGTGTATTGGCCGAACAGCCACGGTCCGCCGCCGCCAGCGCCGAAGCGCCGCCGGCAGTCGTTCCAGATCTCATCGATGCGTTCGATGTCCGCTTCCAGCCCCGGCATGACCGCGGTGCGTCGGTTGCGCGCCCGCGCGTTCATCGGCCACAGGGTGCGCAGGTTGGTGAAGCCGGAGTGCATCTCCGCGCTGACCGAGCGCGCCACCGCACGTGCCTCGCGCGCCTGCGGCCAGCCCTTGCCGGTGAGCTCCGCGACGTACTCGCAGATGGCGAGCGAGTCCCATACGCGCAGCTCCCCGTGGAGCAGCACCGGCAGGCGGCCGCTGGGGCTGCAGCGGTCGATCTCGTCGTGGCTGCCGGCGGTGTCGAGCGCGATCACGATCTCATCGAACGCAACGCCCACGTGCTTCATCAGCAGCCACGCCCGCAGCGACCACGAGGAGTAGTTCTTGTTGCCGATGACGAGCGTGAGCGGCGCCATTGAATGTAACCTTCAGGGGGTGCTGAGCAACGTGCGCGCCATTGCTTTGAACCCCGATAATACACTGCCGGGCTGGCCGCAAGAGCTGGCCGTGCCGCTTCAGGCGGGCAGCGTGCGTCCGCGGGTCTCCACGATCGCGACGGGCGCCACCAGCGCTGCGGCCAGCGGCACCAGCGCAACCCAGAACAGCACGCGCATCAGCGCAGCGCTCGAGCCGCCCGTCATGACGGAGACCAGCCCGATCACCAACGGGCCGCCGGCGGCGAGCAGGCGCCCGATGTTGTAGCAGAAGCCCGCGCCGGTGGCGCGCAGGCGCGCGGGGAACAGTTCCGGCAGGTAAAAGGTGAAGGCGCCGAAGATGCCGTACACACCGGCGCCCACCACGAACAGCATGGCGAAGCGCGTCTGCGGCGCGAGCTCCAGGCCGAAAGTGATGAAGATCGCGATGGCCGAAAACAGGAAGTAGGCGATTAACATCGGGCGGCGGCCGAGCCGTGTTGCGAGCGGCACCGCCGCGAACGCGCCCAGCAGCCCGCCGAGATTGAAGGCATTCGAAGCGTGCGCCTGCCACGCGGCGGCGAGCAGCGTCGCAGCGGCCGGCATGAGGCCGGCGCGCACGGCGTGCTCGGCGGCGAGCGTGCGGCCGAGCAGGGGAATGAACGCGTTGCAGGCCCACCAGGTGAGCACCGCGATGACGGCCGCAAAAACGCCACTCACGGTGGCGGCACGCATTCCCGGGGCGAACAGCTCGCGCGGCGTGGAGGGTTGCGCGCCGGCGTGGCTCGCCGTCCAGTGAGCACTCTCACGCAGGAACAGGCGCACCGCGAAAGCGAGCAGCACCGGCACGAGCCCCGCCAGGAACACATAACGCCAGGAGCTCTGCGGGTCGGCCGCGAGCCACACGCCGGCGATCTGATAGTTCACCGCCCCCGCCAGCACGATGCCGAGCGGGGAGGCGGTCTGCATGATGACGCCGGCTTGGACGCGTCGGCCTTCCGGCACCGCTTCCGCGACCAGGGCTGCCCCGATGCCCCATTCCCCGCCGATTCCGAGGGCCGCGATGATGCGGCACGCGATCAGCTGCCCGATGTTGGTCACCAGCGCGCACAAGCCGGTGCCGACGGCGTAGATCGCGATGGTCGCAAACAGCGCCCGCTTGCGTCCCACTCGATCCGCAATCCAGCCGAACACGACTCCGCCCAGCGCCCAGCTCACCAGCAGGATCGAGGTGATGGCGCCGGTCCAGAACACCGCGGCCTGGTGGGCGGCGTATGAGCCGCGCGGCAAGTGCAGCAGCGCCGGGATGCACTCCGGGGCGACAAAGTTAAACAACACCGCGTCGAAGACATCGAAGCCCCATCCCGCCCAGCCGGCCGCGATGACCAGCCAGTGATAGCCGGACAGGCCGAGAAACCCGCCGCGCGGGACGCTCAGCGGCTGCGGATCCAACGCTCCCCCTGATGAGTTATTAGCACTGTGCCGGCCGCGCTGCCAATTCTGTAGGCGGGATTCTGCCCACAATAAGGGTAGCGCATCACGGTATTGCCGGCTCCTGCGGGTGAACCATATTGTGGCAGGCACGTTCCATATCAGTGAGGAGGCGAACAACGATGAGTGAGGCTGGCAAACGCGTGCTACCGGTCGCGAATCTGCGCGAGTTCTTCAAGGACTCGCTGCACGGCGCGCTCGCCAAGCAGCACCTCGCGGTCGAGGACCAGACCGAGCACTACGTGGTGAATCTGCTCACGCTGTTCGCGCGCTCGGAGGCGCTGTACGAGCGCACGCCCGAGGGGATGCGGCTGAGGCCGCTGGTCGCAATCCTGTGCGAGGCGCTCGAGGCGCCCAGCGTTGCCGAACGCAACCGCGCCCTGCAACGCCTGGGCGATGTGTCGCTGTTCGTCGCCGGATTCTTTGCGCACAGTTTCGCCGCCAAGCTCATCGACATCGACTACCACGTCGCGATGGGCGGGCGCGCCTACGCCGCGCTCGCGCAGGCGACCTCGCGCGGCCGCGGGCGGGTACTGGGGGCGGTGTTCGCCGAGTTGGCAGATAAATTCCAGCCCATGGTCGATGCCCTGAACGAGGTGAGTGAGACCTCGTACACGCACTCCGACCGGGACATCCTGCGGTTGTACGAGATCTGGCTCAAGACCGGCAGCGGGCGCTGCTACGCACTGCTGAAGCGCCTGGGTGTCGATCCCACCAGCGCCGGCGGAACCGCCTTCACGCACTGACGCATGCTGCTGTCGCGCTTGCAGGATCTCATCGGCGGCATCTACGACGTGAGCATCGCTCACGACGTCTACGACTTCCTGGTTACCGATCGCGGGCGCCTGCCGCATGCCGCGCGCAGCGGCACGGCGGACGAGGAGCTGCTGGTGGCCCAGCCCCTCGCGGGGAGCGATGAAGTCGTCATGTCGCTGTATCTGGACCCGGCGCTGCTGCAGCGCCTCGCGCGCGAGGATCCGCTCACTCGCCTGCACGCGGGCAATGTCGCCGATTGCTGGACCGCGCTCGAGGGCGTGAGTCATTTCCTGTACCTCGCCTGGAATGCCGGCCACGACCGGCCGGTGTCGCTGCTCGAGTTGGAGATGCAGGCGGAGGTCGACAAGTACGTGGCGAGCTACTGGCTGCTGCGCCGGCAGTTTCCCGGACGCTTCCCGACTGAATTGCGCCGCATGCTGTTCGAGCGCACCCGCATCGATCCGAGCCTGACGCAGGCGCGCGCCGGGCTGTATCGCGAGGCGAGCCGCTATGCGGAGAAATTCTGCCGGCGCCTCGAGCAGACACTGTCGCGCGCGCAGGGTCGCGAGGCGCACGGTGGTGGGGAGAGTGAAGTGCTGGCCGAATTGCGCAGGTTCTATCGATTGAGCAACGCGCGCAAGCGCGCGCACATCGAGCATGGCGAGTAAGCGAAGCTGCGATGCGCGGGCCTTGGTGAGCGCGCCACGGGCGCCCGGGTCCGCCGCCTCAGTCCTGATCGCCCCCGTTGCGCTTACGCTCCTCGATCTCGCGCATCATCTTGATCCATTCCGAGAGCTTGCGCAGGTCGGTGCGGGTACTGGTGGCGGTGCCGCGGGCGGCGTCGTGCGTGTAGGGGGTGAAGCTTTTCACGGGGTTGCGCGCCGGGGAGCCCTCGCCCACGAGTTCGAGCACCGGGCGCTGGTAATCGGCGGGCGCATCGACCCATCTGACCGAGGCATTGCCGCGATCATCGTGCACCACCTTCGCGATCCGGCGGCGCTCGGCATCGGGCGCTGACTCCGTCGGGAGGGGTCCTGTTTTGGTCGATTGGTCCACAGATTATGGTACTAGCGGCACGGCAGCCTTTGAATTCCCCGTGGTGCAGAGTAACCGCGGGCGGCGTGGCGCTTCCGCGAGATCCGTCACGGAATTTTCGCCGAATTATTCGTAGCGCCCGGCAACGCGCTGGCGGCCGTTCGCGCGGTGATATGTCGTGCCCGCAGCAGGCCCAGGGCCGTCTTAGCGTCGGTAATCGTGCCATCGAGCGCCCAGGCGCAAGCCGCGTCGATCGGCACCCAGTGGACCTCGATGACCTCGGCACTCTCGTGCGCGGCGGCCGCCGGCTCGATCCCGGTGGCGAGAAACAGGTGCAGGGTCTCGGTAAGCACCCCCGGTGAGCTCAGGCAGATGCCGAGGCTCGCCCACTCCCGCGCGCTCACCCCGGCTTCTTCGATGAGCTCACGCTGCGCGGTGAGGAGCGCGGGTTCGTTGGGCTCGAGCTTGCCCGCCGGCAACTCCCACAGCCAGCCGTCGGCGACATAACGGTACTGGCGCAGCAGACAGACGCGCCCGTGCTCATCCAGCGCGACCGCGGCCGCGCCGCCGGGGTGATGCACGACTTCCAGCAGCGCCCGGTGCCCGTTCGGGAGCACCACCTCGTCGGTGGTGACGGAGATGACGCGTCCCGCGAACTTCAGGGTCTGCTTGTCCGGTTTCATGCCACCCATCGTAACCGCAGCCCACCGGGTGCCGCACGCGCGCCGTGCGCTGCGGTTGTGTGCGGCGGCAGGTATAGTCCGCCTCCGAAGCCATGGCCACCACAGCGCACCTCGAAAAACTCAACGCCGCACAGCGCAAGGCGGTGACTCATGGCGAGGCGCTTGCCGAGAAGGGCTACCGCGCCGGGCCGCTGCTGATCGTCGCCGGCGCGGGCACCGGCAAGACCGACACTCTGGCGCATCGCGTGGCGCACCTGGTGATCCACGGCGTGGATCCGGCCCGTATCCTGATGTTGACTTTCACGCGCCGTGCGGCCGCTGAAATGCGCCGCCGCGCGCAGGAAATCACGCGCACGGCGCTCAACGAACCTCTGGGCGGCATCGGCCACAGCATCGCCCAGCGCCTGAGCTGGACGGGTACCTTTCATTCCATCGGCAACCGTCTGCTGCGGCACTACGCGCCACACCTGCAGCTCGATCCGCACTTCAGCGTCATCGATCGCGGCGATGCCGCGGACCTCATGGACAGTCTGCGCCAGGAGCTGGGGTTGGCAGGCAAGGAGCAGCGCTTCCCGCGCAAGGAGACCTGCCTGCAGATCTACTCCAACCGCGTCAACACCCACACAGCGCTCCAGGAGACGCTGCAGCAGCACTACCCGTGGTGCGCGCAGTGGCAGGAGGAGCTCACGCGGCTGTACCGCGCTTACGTGGAGCAGAAGCAGCACGCGAGCCTGCTCGATTACGACGACCTGCTGCTGTACTGGCACGCGATGATGTCCGAGCCACGCCTGGCGCAGCACATCGGCGCGCACTTCGATCACGTGCTGGTGGACGAGTACCAGGACACCAACCGGCTACAGGCGGACATCCTGCACGCGCTGAAGCCCGACGGCGCGGGACTGGCGGCGGTCGGCGACGACGCCCAGGCGATCTACTCCTTCCGTGCCGCCGCCGTGGAAAACATTCTTGGTTTTCCGGAGCGCTTCCAGCCCCCCGCCGAAGTGGTCACGCTGGCGCAGAACTACCGCTCGACCCAGCAGGTGCTCGATGTCGCCAACGCGGTCATGGCCGAGGCGCCGCGGCAGCACCGCAAGTACCTGCTGTCGATCCGCGGTGAGGGCGCACGGCCGCGCCTGGTCACGGTGGACGAGTTGCAGTCGCAGGCGCAATACGTGTGCACCGAGGTGCTCAGGCGCCGCGAGGCGAACGTGCCGCTCAAGCGCCAGGCGGTGCTGTTCAGAAGCGCAAGCCATAGCGACATCCTGGAAGTGGAGCTGACGAAGCGCAAAGTGCCGTTCGTGAAGTACGGCGGCCTGAGGTTTCTCGAGGCGGCGCACATCAAGGATCTGCTCGCGGTGCTGCGCTGGGCGGACAACCCGCGCAACACCCTGGCAGCGTTCCGCACCCTGCAGCTGCTGCCGGGGATGGGACCGGTCAATGCACGCACCGCGATCGAGCAGCTGCAGGCCGGAGGACACTCCTTCGAAACCCTCAAGGCCTTCAACCCGCCGCAGACCGCGCAGGTCGACTGGCGGCGGCTGATCGAGCTCATGCAATCGCTCGCCGATCCGCAACGGCCATGGCCCGGGCAGCTGCACCTGGCGCGTGAGTGGTACCGGCCGTACTTCGAGCGGCTGTACGAGCAATTCCACACCCGGCTCGGTGACCTGGAGCAACTGGAGTTGCTATCGGGGCAGTATCCGTCGCGCGAACGCTTCCTCACCGAGCTCACACTCGATCCGCCGAACGCCACCAGTGACCTCGCCGGCCGCCCGACGCTCGATGAGGACTACCTGGTGCTGTCGACGATCCACTCGGCGAAAGGCATGGAGTGGGACACCGTCTACGTGCTGAACGTCGTGGATGGCATCTTCCCGTCCGAGTTCTCCACCGGCAGGCCTGAGCTCATCGAGGAGGAGCGGCGGCTGTTGTATGTCGCGCTCACCCGCGCGCAGAACGACCTGCTGCTGATCGTACCGCTCAAGTTTCATCTCACGCGCCAGTCGCGGCAGGCAGATGCGCACGTGTACGGCGGACGCAGCCGCTTCATGACCGAGAAGGTGCACAAGACGCTGGACGCGGTGACCTTCCACGGAGCGGTGCTCGCCGGCGGCGATGCTCTGCGCCCGAGCAACGCGCCGGTGACCATGGACGTCGGTGCGCGGCTGCGCGATATGTGGTGAAGGACTACTTCAAGGGCTTCACGAAGCGCAGCGTGAAGCGGTCGCTCTCGCCGATGGCGGCGTACTTGTCGCGGTCCTTGTCGCCTAAGCGGTAAGTGGGCGGCAGGGTCCACACTCCCTGCTCGTAGTCCTTGGTGTCCTGCGGGTTGGCGTTCACCTGCGACTTGCCGACCAGCCTGAAGCCCTGCGCCTCGATCAGCTTGATCGCGTAGTCCTCGTTGACATACCCGCTCTTCGCCTTCGGGTCCTGCGCCACGGCGGGATTGCCGCGATGCTCGACCACGCCCAGCACGCCCCCGGGCTTGAGCGCGCGGTACATGGTGGCGAGTGCCGCAGCTGCCGTGTCCCGCGACATCCAGTTGTGAATGTTGCGGAAGGTCACGACCATGTCGACCGATGCCGGCGGCACGGCATCGCTGCCATCCGCCGGGAAGCTGACCACCGAGACGCGGCCGTAGAGATCCGGGCGCTCGGCTAGCTTCTTGCGGTAGTTCTCCAGACGCTGGCTGATGTATTTGCTCTCGGGGTCCGCCGCAATGACCGCGGCGTAGTACTTGCCCTTGTCGCGCACCAGGGGCGCGATCACCTCCGTATACCAACCCGGTTCCGGCCACACTTCCAGCACGCTCATCTCGGGGCGGATGCCGAAGAACAGCAGCGTTTCCTTCGGATGGCGGTAACGGTCGCGCGCGCGACTGTCTTGCGGGCGGTAGTCGGCCGCCAGGATGACGGTCAGCGCCTCGGCGGTGGTCTGCCGCGAGCTGGTGGCTGCGCAGGCGGCCACCAGCAGCGCGCTGGCGATGGCGGCTGCGGCCAGTCTCGGGTTCGCGAACATCGTCGGTGATCCTCGCAGTTGTGTGAGCACGCCACGCGCACCTTACCTCGGCGTCGGGCAAATCGGAACCACTGGTCGGGAAGACTGGTATCGTGCGGCGCGTCGTGTGTACGCTGGCGGCGGAGGGTTGTGCCATGTCGACCGTCGCCGCCAACATGACGCCGGCCCGCGGTCTGCTGCGAATTCTCGGACTCGCCTTCGGGGTAGCGGTGGTCGTCGGCGAGATGGTAGGTGTGGGCATCATGCGCACGCCCGGCCCGACTGCCGGGCGGCTGGGCGAGCCGGGCCTGATCTACCTGGTGTGGCTGTCGCTCGGAATCTACGTGCTGATGGCGGCCAACACGCTGGCGGAGCTTGCCACGGCGATCCCGAAGGCCGGTGGGCCTTACGTCTACGTGCGCCGTGGTTTCGGCGACTACCTCGGTTTCGCGTCCGGTTGGGGTGACTTCGGCATCCAGAGCATCGCAATCGGGTACCTCGCGGTTGCCAGCAGCGAGTTTCTGGCTCAAGCGCTGCCCGCCTTGGCGGGACA
>CATPBQ010000251.1 GCA_955652795.1 uncultured Steroidobacteraceae bacterium
CTACCTGACCGGAAGACTCGTCGCGCGCGTGACTGTGCGCATGGCGAAGCTCGAGTGCACGCGGGCGACGCTCGGCAGGCGCGTGAGATGCTGGTTGTGAATGCGCTCGAAGTCCGCCATGTCCGCCACCACCAGCCGCAGCAGATAGTCATGCTCTCCGGTCATGAGATAGCACTCCATGACCTCCGGCACTTTGCGCACCGCGCTCTCGAAGGCCTCGAGTCCCGCCTGGCTCTGGCGATCCAGGGTGATGCTCACGAACACATTCACCGGGAAGCCCGCCTTGTGCTGATCGATCAACGCGGTGTAGCCCTCGATGAGTCCGCATTCCTCGAGCGCGCGCACGCGCCGCAGGCAGGCCGATTCGGACAGACTCACCTTCCCCGCGAGCAGCGTGTTGGTGATGCGGGCGTCCTGCTGCAGCAGGCGCAGAATGGCGCGATCGTAGCGGTCAAGCTCCATGGGCGCAAAATTCCTTCACGAAAGGGCTGACATACGGCAGATTCTGCCACAGCCGGCCGGCCCTGGACCCTCATTTAGCAAGAGTCACCGCGCGCTGAAACCTAATCTGGCTGACAACTATCAGGCTGGAGACACCTATGCGCGTCGGGGTTCCGCGGGAAATCAAGGTTCATGAATACCGCGTCGGCCTGGTGCCGGCGGGAGTGCGCGAGCTGGTTGCCGCCGGACACGAAGTCCTGGTGGAGAGCGGCGCCGGCAACGGCATTGGCGTCGACGACGCCCAGTTCCGGGCCGCCGGGGCTGCGATCGCCGCGCGTGCCAGCGAAGTCTTCGAGCGCGCCGACATGGTGGTCAAGGTCAAGGAGCCGCAACCGGCCGAGTGCCAGATGCTGCGCCAGGGCCAGGTGTTGTTCACCTACCTGCACCTGGCCGCCGACCCGGTGCAGGCAAGGGGCCTGATGAAATCCGGCGCCACCGCGATCGCTTACGAGACGGTCACGGCGCCCAACGGTTCGCTGCCGCTGCTCACGCCCATGAGCGAAGTGGCCGGCCGTATGTCGATCCAGGTGGGAGCGGCCAGCCTGCAGAAGGCCAATGGCGGCTTCGGCATACTGCTCGGCGGCGTGCCGGGCGTGCCGCCGGCGAAAGTCGTGATTCTCGGCGGTGGCGTTGCCGGCACCCACGCGGCGGAAATGGCCGTCGGCCTGCGCGCCGACGTCACGGTGGTCGACCGCTCGGTCGATCGGCTGCGCGAGCTGTCGTCCATGTTTGGCTCGGCGCTGCGCACCGAGTATTCGACCACCGCGACCATCGAGCGGCTGGTGCGCGATGCGGACCTCGTCGTCGGGGCGGTGCTGGTCGCCGGAGGCGCCGCGCCCAAACTCCTCACGCGCGCCATGATCGCGACCATGAAACCCGGCACGGTGTTGGTCGACATCTCCATCGACCAGGGCGGTTGCTTCGAGACGAGCCGGCCCACGACCCACGCCGAGCCGACCTTCGTGGTGGACGGCGTCATCCACTACTGTGTCGCCAATATGCCCGGCGCGGTTCCCCGCACCTCGACGCTCGCGCTCACCAACGCAACGCTCCCCTACGTGCGCGCGCTGGCGGACCTGGGTTGGCAGGCGGCCCTCAGGCGCGACCCGGGGCTCGCCGCGGGTCTCAACGTGCACGCGGGGGAGATTACGCACGAGGTGGTCGCGAAGGCGCTGGGCCTCACGGCGCGCCCGGGCACCGGCCGCTAGCCGCTTAGCTCGCGACTTGCGCCGTCTGGCGCGGCCGGGCTCCCTACAAAGGGAGGTGGCCCGGTGCGCCGCGTGCCGCTACGCTAAGCGCGCCTTGCTACACCTTCGGAGGTTCCCGTGATCAAGACTGCGCTGCCGGCTGCCCTGCTGACGCTCGTGGCAGGTTCCGTGCTTGCCGAGCCCGTGACGTACCAGATCGACCCGGCCCACACCTATCCGAGCTTCGAAGCGGATCACTTCGGTGGGATGTCGGTGTGGCGCGGCAAGTTCGACAAAACCTCCGGGACCATCGTGCTCGACAAGGAGAAGGGGACCGGGACGCTCGATATCACCGTAGACACCTCGTCGATCGACTTCGGCCACCCAAAACTCAATGAGCACACCAAGTCCGCCGAGATGCTCGACGTTGAGAAGTACCCCACCGCGACCTACAAGGGCACGCTCACCGGCTTCAAGAACGGTGTGCCGACCGCGGTTGACGGGCAGTTCACGCTGCATGGCGTGACCCATCCCCTGAAGCTGACGATCAATCAGTTCAAGTGCATGGCCTACCCGACGGACAAGAAGGAGCACTGCGGCGCCGATGCTTCGGCGAGCTTCAACCGCGCCGATTACGGCATCAGCTACGGGGACAAGTACGGCTTCAAGATGGATGTGAAGCTCGCGATCCAGGTGGAAGGGACGCGCGGCAGCTGAAGCGGCCCGCGCCGCTCGAGCCGTCAGTTGATCCGGGATGCGACCTCACTGGCGATGGCCAGCGAGGCCGTGAGACCCGGGGACTCTATTCCAAACAGGTTGACCACCGGCCGCACGCCGTGGGTGTGCGCGTCGTCGATGCGAAAGTCCGCGGCAGCTTCCGCAGGGCCGGAGATCTTCGGGCGCACGCCGGCGTAAGCGGGCTGCAACGCGCCATCCCCGAGGTCAGGCCAGTAGCGGCGGATGGCCGCGTAGAACGCCGCGGCGCGTCGCCCGTCCACGCTGTATTCGCAGGTCTCGATCCACTGCACGTCCGGTCCGAAGCGCGCCCGCCCCGCGAGGTCCAGGGTGAGGTGTATGCCGAGTCCGCCCGCTTCGGGCAGCGGATAGATCAGTCGCTGAAACGGTGCGCGCGTGTTCAGCGTGAAGTAG
>CATPBQ010000252.1 GCA_955652795.1 uncultured Steroidobacteraceae bacterium
CCCCCCGCGGCGGCGGCGGCGCCGCCGCCGCTGGCGCTCGCGCCCCCCTCTCCCGGCGGCGCGGTGTCGCAGGACGTGGCGCAGCGCGAGAGCGCCGAGGACGCGGCCGCCGCGCTCGCGGCCGCGAAGTCACGTACGGCCGCGACCAGCCCGCAACCGGTGTCGGCGGCACAGGCGGAGGCGCTGAGTCCTGCGCTCGGGCCGGCGGCGGATGCCGAGCAGAGCGCCGATCCGAACGACTACAGCGTCGGGCACGACGACATGATCCGGGTGGCCGGGGACGAGACGCTCGGGCATTACGCCGACTGGCTCGCGCTAAGCACGCAGCACGTGCGCGAGATCAATCGCTTCAAGTTTCGCCGCCCGGTGCTCATCGGCCAGCGCATCAAGCTGGATTTCAGGAAGGTGTCGCGCGAGGCGTTCGAAGCGCGCCGTCGCGAGTATCACCGACAGCTGCAGGCCGCCTATTTCGCCGCGCACCGCATCGTGGGCACCGAGGTCTACATTGCGCGGCCCGGTGACTCGCTGTGGACCCTCACTCAGCACGCGGCGCAGATGCCCATGTGGCTGGTGCAGCAGTACAACCCGGATGTGGATCTCGCCGACCTGCACCCCGGCACCCAGATCGTGATGCCGCGGGTGCAGGAGGTGGGGAGCGGGGGCTGATCGGCGCGCGATGCCCTCCAGAATGCGGCCGCGGGGCGCTGTGACGGGCGCACATGCCGGCCGCTGGGGCGTGTGCCTATAATCACCCGAACCGGTGCCCGTGTCGAAGCGAAACATGATGACTTTCAGGACCTTAGTTCCGATCCTGGCGCTCGCCTGCGTGGCGGGCGCAGCGCACTCGGATGCGCTGCCGGAAGTCCAGCCGGTCATGCTGCGTCCGGCGAGCGAGACCCTCCCGGTGGTGGACCGCGTGTTGGTGCGCAAAGCCGAGCGGCGCCTGCTTTTGATGCACGGCGGCAACATCGTACGCGCCTATCACGTCGCGCTCGGCTTGAGCCCGGTGGGACAGAAGGAGCGCTCCGGAGACTTCCGCACGCCTGAAGGCAGCTACCGGCTCGAGCGCCGCAATCCGCGCAGCGACTACTTCCTCTCGATCAAGGTGTCGTACCCGAACCCGCTGGATATGAAGCGCGCGCGGGCACGGCACTGGGAAGCCGGCGGCTCGATCATGATCCACGGTCTGCCCAACCAGCTGAAGCATGACCCGGACTACTATCTCAACCACGACTGGACCGATGGCTGCATCGCCGTGTCGAACGCTGACATGGTGGAGATCTGGATGCTCACACCCGACGATGTGTCGATAGACATCCTTCCCTAGCGTGAGCAGCGACTTTTCAGAATTCGTCGACGCCCGCGTCGGTCCGCTCGGCAGTCTCGAGAACCTCTCGCAGAGCGAGATCGACAAGCTCCTGGACACCGGGCAGGGGGGTCTGTACCCGCTGTTCCGCCGCTGCGCGCTGGCGGTGCTCAACAGCGGTGCACCCACCGACAACCCCAAGGAGATCTTCGACCGTTACCGCGACTTCGACATCCGCATCGTGCGTCACCCCTGGGGGGTGAAGCTCGAGGTGCAGAACGCCCCGGCGGCCGCCTTCGTCGACGGCGAGATGATCCGCGGCATCAAGGAGCACCTGTTCGCCGTGCTGCGCGACGTGGTGTTCATCTCCAACGAGATCCTCGCCAGCGGCCGCTTCGATCTGACGGACTCCGCCTCCATCACCAACGCCGTGTTCCATGTGCTGCGTAACGCGCGGCTGCTGGACTACAAGGCGCGGCCGAACCTGGTGGTGTGCTGGGGCGGGCACTCGATCGCCGCGCAGGAATACCAGTACACCAAGAACGTGGGCTACGAGCTCGGCCTGCGCGGGCTCGACGTGTGCACCGGCTGCGGCCCGGGCGCCATGAAGGGCCCGATGAAGGGCGCGACCATCGGTCACGCCAAGCAGCGTATCGAGCACGGCCGCTATATCGGCATCACCGAGCCGGGGATCATCGCCGCCGAGCCGCCCAATCCCATCGTCAGCCAGCTGGCGATCATGCCGGACATCGAAAAGCGCCTCGAGGCGTTCGTGCGCCTGGCGCACGGCATCGTGGTGTTCCCCGGCGGGGCGGGTACCGCGGAAGAGATCCTGTACCTGACGGGAATCCTGCTGGATCCCGCCAACCGCGAGCAGCCATTTCCCATCGTGCTGACCGGGCCGCGCGACAGCGCCGCGTATTTCGAGCAGATCACCCGCTTCGTCTCCGGCACCTTGGGGGGCGAGGCGGTGCGGCGGCTGATCACCGTCATCGATGATCCACCGGACGTGGCCCGACGCCTGGTGCGCGGCATGGAGGCGGTGCGCGAGTTCCGTCGCCACCACAGCGACTCGTACAACTTCAACTGGCTGCTGTCGATTCAGCCGCAGTTCCAGCAGCCCTTCGAGGTCACCCACGCGACGATGCGCGGGCTGGAGCTGAAACGCGAGCAGCCCGCCCATGAACTCGCCGCCAACCTGCGGCGCGCGTTCTCGGGGATCGTCACCGGCAACGTCAAGGAATACGGGATCCAGGCGATCGAGCGCGAGGGTCCGTACGAGCTCGCCGGCGATCCGTCGATCATGCTGCTGCTCGATGAGCTGCTGGCCGCCTTCGTCGCGCAGCGGCGCATGCGCCTGCCCGGCAGCACCTACCGTCCGGTGTATCGGCTGGTCGCCTGAGCGCGCACCGCGCGCGAGCCTCGCCGGCCTGCGCGCGTGCGGTTACATAACGCTCTGCGCGCCGCACACTTTGCGCCTGCAGCGCGAGAGCTGTGTCCCAGCGTATGCGGCTGGCGACATGCTTGTGAACCAGTTCCTGCGGCGAGCACAGCCAACGCCGTACGCTGCGAGTGAAATCAAATGAGGAGCTTTCTGATGAGCTCGAGCGACAGGGGGCGAGACGACGCGTCCGGGACGCTGCCCGAACCGCCGGCGCCCACGGCCAACCCGACGGCAGGCGCGGACGCGTACGCGAACTGGCTGGATCGCATGCAGCGCGCGCGAGCGCGCCAGGCTGCCATCACCCGCAACCTCTACACCTGGCCGAACTACAAGAACTGGGCCGATCAGGTGCGGGATTCCTGGCAGGCAACCGACAGCACCGGCGCAAGCGGCGCCGGCAAACCCAAGAAATAGCGTTCCGAACCCGCAGCTTACGATCCGCGTCCTCAGGCGTTGACGAGCGTCCGGGACGCCGCCCGCACCGCTACCGAACCATCCCCGCTGCCGACCGGCTCCCCGTCGCCCACGGCCTGGCCGGCATCCTGCGATGAAGCCCCTGGCGGGGCTGGCGCCGCGCCTGCGGGCCGCGCCAGCCACTCCACCAGCGGCACCCATTGCGCGACGTCATCCTGCGCCACATAGCTCTTCATCTCGTGCACGCCGATGCCCAGCTCGGCGGCGCGCACGTAGTTCTGTGAGTCCCGGATGGTCGCGACGATCGGGATACCCAGGGTATGCAGGAAGCGGATCAGCGCCTGGTAGGTGAGCGTATTGCGGCGGATGCGGTTGGCGATGACGCCGAGGCGGTCCTCGTCGCGCCGGATCTTGGCCACCAGCAGCAGGTCGCGGATGCAGCGCGAGCACGCATGGATGTCGATGTCCGAGGGCAGGACCGGCACGATGATCTTGTCGGCATCCCGCGTCATCTCGGGCAGGTGGTGCGGATCCAGCGCGGCGGGGGTGTCCACGATGACGTGCGTGGCCACATCGGGCACTCGTAACTGGAACGCGCGCGTAGTTCGCGTGTCTTTCTCAAAGGCGGCGATGACGTGAATCGGAGCCTGTGCGGGCTGGCGTTTCCTGACCCAGCGCAGCGATGAACCCTGGGGATCGAAATCCATGAGCACCGGCGTGTGCCCGCGAGAAGCCAGATAGCTCGCCAGATTGATCGCGATGGTCGTCTTGCCGGACCCACCCTTGGGGTTCAGGACGACGATGCGCTGCATGAGGACCTTGTTTTGTCACATCCGCGTGGTGACGCGGTTCGCAGCCAAGCCTACGCACGCCCCGCAGCTCCTGCAAGCCGATACGTACTAACCGCGACTGTGAGCGCGAGCACGCCGCCGCGCCCGGCCGCTCCGTAGAGTCGGCGCCGATGGAATCCTTTCTGCATCTGTGGGACGAGCTCGACGATGTCGCCGGCGCCTGTCGCCACGTGGCGACGTCGACGGTGGTCGAAATCGCCAGCGCCTCAGCGCCGCTCATTGCCGCGGCCGCCGAGGTCCTGCTGGCCGGCACCGCGACACTGCTGCTCGCCCACCGCTACCTGCTGAGCTTCGCCACCTAGGCCATCGCTTCGGTGGCGCGCGGTCCGCGTCCTGGCCGTGAGGGCTCAGGTTACGGCGGCGGCGCTTGAAAATTCCACCGTCCCTCCCAAGATGCTGCGTTTGCGGACAGCCTGTCTGATTTTCCGCGGATGGCGAGCATGGAATCCGAACACAACCGGCAACCGACCCCCGAACTCGCGAGCGCACGGGAGACGCACGGCTTCCAGGCCGAGGTGCGCGAGCTGCTGAAGCTCATGATCCACTCCCTCTACAGCCACCGGGAGATCTTCCTGCGCGAGCTCATCTCCAACGCCTCCGACGCCTGCGATCGGCTGCGCTTCGCAGCGATCGCACACAGCGCGCTGCTGGCGGATGACCCGGAGCTCGGCATCCGCATCGATGCCGATCCGGCCGCCGGCACGCTGACCATCACCGACAACGGCATCGGCATGACGCGCGAGGAGGCCATCGCCAACCTCGGCACCATTGCGCGCTCGGGTACGGCGGAATTCTTCCGCTCGCTGTCGGGGGATCAGCAGAAAGCCTCGCAGCTCATCGGGCAGTTCGGGGTCGGCTTCTATTCGGCGTTCATCGTCGCCGAGCGCGTCGAGGTGCGCTCGCGCAAAGCCGGGACGCCGCCGGAGGCGGGAGTGCGCTGGGAGTCGGGCGCCGACGGGGAATTCACGGTGGAGACGCTGACGCAGCCGGCCCGCGGCACGGCGGTCACGCTGCACCTCAAAGCCGATGCCCGCGAGTTCGCCGATCCCATGCGCGTGCGCGGCCTCATCCGGCGCTATTCGGACCACATCGGCTTTGCGGTGCGCATGCGCAAGGAGGGCGAGGCGTCGCTCGAGTACGAAGTGGTCAACCAGGCAAAGGCGCTGTGGACGCTGCCGCGCGCGCAGGTGTCGGACGAGGAATACCGGCAGTTCTACCAGTACCTGGCACATGATTTCACCGATCCGCTCGCCTGGAGCCACAACAAGGTGGAAGGCAAGCGCGAATACATCAGTCTCCTGTACCTGCCCGCGCGCGCCCCGTTCGACCTGTGGCAGCGCGAGGCGGCGCGGGGGCTGAAGCTGTACGTGCGCCGGGTGTTCATCATGGACGACGCCGAGCAGTTCCTGCCGCTGTACCTGCGGTTCGTCAAGGG
>CATPBQ010000253.1 GCA_955652795.1 uncultured Steroidobacteraceae bacterium
ACCGCGAACGTCTCGGCAAAGTCCTCGGTCGGATGCGCCTGCGCGTACCACTCGCCCAGGTGATGCACGTAGCGCCGGCTGCCCGGGCGTGCCCGGTAGCGCGCCGGATAGGGAAGCGAGGCGGGTCCAAACACGGCTCGCCAGCTTTTGCGCCGCCGCAGCCGGTAGGCGTTGTCGAGCGCGTGTCCGGCCTCGTGACGCAGGATGCGCAGCAGCAGCCGTGTGTTGCCGCCTTCCGCCTCGCGCATGATGCGTCGCTCGAGCCGTTCCAGGCGTGGATGCGCGAGGTAGAACGGCACCGCAATGCCCGGCACACCGTCGGGCGCAAACCACTCCTCGGACAACCACACGTGCGGGCGGATACCGATGCCGCGGCGCTCGAGGTCCGCATACAGGCGCCGCACGTGCGCGGCAAGCGGGGAGCGCCGGATGGAAAGCTTCAGATCGCAAAAGCGCCTGGTCAGCAGCTGCTCGTCGGACAGACGCACCCAGGGCCGAGGCTTGGCGCGCGCGGCGAGTTTCGTCCGGCGTGTCGGGGACATGCGTGCGAGGCGAATGTACGAGGGAATACGGGGAAGCGAGCTTACCCAAGCGCTCGCGCGCTGTCTGCTACGGAGGCGGCGGTTCGTGGCGCTCTGAAGCCGCCGTGGCGGTCAGCCGCTGAACTCCAGCATCGCGTGAGCGAGCAGCCGATCCGCGCTGCCCTCAATCAATTGCTTCTTGATCAGGCTATTGCGCCACAAAGCGGGGATTGCGCTTGCAGTGTAGTGTGCCCCGGCGAGCGCGCCGCACGCCGCGGCCACCACATCGGAGTTGCCGCCGAGGTTGGCGGCGCAGAGCACCGCATCGCGAAAATTCCCCGTGCCGGCAAAGGCTTCCAGCGCCGCGGCGAGCGCAGCCGGCGCGGTGTTGCCGCCGGAAGCCGGGATCGGGTGCAGCGCCGCATCGAGTGCGGACTGCGCCTGCGCCAGGATCACGGGCCGGGGCTCACCCGAGAGCGCCGCGTGCAACGCCTGCGCCAGTGCGCGACACGCCGTCAGGACGGCCGGCGCCTGGCAGGTGGTGCGGGCCGCCTCGGCGGCCCGCTCGGTGGCTGCCGCGGGCTGCGCGAAGAAATACATCGCCACCGGCGCGACGCGCGACAGGGCTTCCGGCTCGAGCGCCTCGGGATCGTGGGAGCCGGAAAACGGCTGCTGCCGCCATTGTGCGAGCGCCAGCGCGCGGGCCGTGCCCGCGGTGATTCCGACGCACTGCCCGGTGCAGGACAGATACCCTTCCTGCTGCCAGCGGCGGTAGCGCGCGACCTGGTCACGGGCATCGAAGCCTTCGCACGCGAGCAGGCTCTCGGCGAGGCATAGCGCCATCGCGGTGTCATCGCTCCAGCCGCCGCGGGGCAGGTCAAAGGGACCGCCGCCGAGCATGTCGCCCACGGGGGTGAATTTTCCCGGCCGGCGGAATTGGGTGGCGGCCGCGACCGCATCCCCCACCGCCTGCCCGAGGAGCGCGCCGAGAAAGCGCTCCCGCAAGCCGCGCGCCGCCGACAGTGTGGCGCGCTCGAACAGCGGGTCCGCGCGCGACGCGCCCGAGCGCCCCCAGCGCCGCACGTACTCGGTCTGCTCGGGGGTCTCCGGAACGTGCGGCCACAGCAGCGCGCGCCCGCTCTGCTGCCACAGGCGGTTGAGCTCGTGCACGGCCTCATCCCCCGGCAGCCCCCGCTCGACCAGCAGGCAGCCGGCCACCGTGCCGGTGCGGCCGATCCCGGCGTGGCAGTGCAGGTAGACCACCCGGCCCGAGCGCAATGCGCCGCGCAGGCAATCGAGGAGCTCCGCCATGTGCCCGCGCTGTAGCGGAATGCCGTGGTCAGGGATCGGTTTGCGGAAGTAGTCGACGCCGAGCGGGAGGTCTGCGTCATAGGGTGGGAGCTCATCGCGATGTGTGAGGTCGATGAAACAGCTGACGCCGGCCTCCAACAGGCGCCGCAGCCGCGCCCGGGTCGCCGCCGCGGTGGAGCCGCCCGGATGCTCACCGGCGAGCAGCTGACCCGGGAGCACCCAGTAGCAGTTCGACAGCGGGAGCACGGCAGGCGCGGCGAGCGGGGAGGCGTCCATCCATGGCTCTCAGGCAGGTGCCGGGAGTGGGGCGAAGGCCGCGAGCGCGTCCTCATCCCGCTCACTCATCGCAGCCACCCTGCGCCCGTCGAGGCCGCCGAAGTCGAAGTGCCGCGTGTCGGCCAGATGTTCGGGCTCGACGTTGCGCAGCGCTGAAAAAATCGACTCGGTGCGACCGGGGAACTCGCGCTCCCAGTCCGCGAGCATTTTCTTCACCGCCACACGCTGCATATTGTCCTGTGAGCCGCACAGCGTGCAGGGGATGAGCGGGAAGGCGCGGCCACGCGCGTAGCGCTCGATGTCGCGCTCGGGGACGTACGCCAGCGGCCGGATGACGACGTGGCGGCCGTTGTCGGACAGCAGCTTCGGCGCCATCGCCTTCAGGCGCCCGCCAAAGAACAGGTTGAGGAACAGCGTCTCGACGATGTCATCACGATGGTGCCCGAGCGCGATCTTGGTGATGCCGTTCTCGGCGGCGAAGCGGTACAGCGCCCCGCGCCGCAGCCGCGAGCACAGGCCGCACAGGGTGCGTCCCTGCGGGACGACGCGCTTGACGACGCTGTAAGTGTCCTGCTCGATGACGCGGAACGGCACGCCCAGGCCTGCCAGGTATTGCGGCAGCACCTGCGCGGGAAATCCGGGTTGCTTCTGATCGAGATTGACGGCGATGAGATCGAAGCTCACCGGGGCGCTGCGTTTGAGCGACACGAGAATGTCCAGCAGCGTGTAGGAGTCCTTGCCTCCCGACAGGCACACCATCACGCGGTCGCCGTCGGCGATCATGCGGTAGTCGGCAATCGCCTTGCCGACCGAGCCGCGCAACCGCGCCGCCAGGCGCTGCAGGGTGTGGGAAGGCTTCGCTGCGGTGGGGATCACGGTAGCTGACAGGACTTTCTTCGGCGCACAGGCAACCACGGCGCACCGGCAGCCAGGCGCGAGCCTTCTTCAGGCGGCGGCGCTGCTGGTGCTGGCGGTGCTCTCGAGATACTTTGCCTCGACGTAGCGCACGAAGGAAGTGGCCGACAGGGGCTTGCCGGTGGCGCCCCTCAGAAGGTCCTGCACCGGCACCTTGGCCCCGAGGCCGTGCACGTTGGTGCGCAGCCAGCCCAGTAGCCCGGAGAATTCCCCGCGCGCGAGCTGCTCATCCAGCCCCTGCACCTCGACCCGCAGGCTCTCGTAGAGCTGCGCGGCGATGACCGCGCCGAGAGCATAGGACGGGAAGTATCCGAAGGAGCCCACGGCCCAGTGGATATCCTGCAGGCAGCCTTCGACATCGTTGGAGGGGCGAATCCCCAGGCGCTGCTCCATGCCGGCGCTCCAGGCTTCCGCCAGGTCGCGCACCGCCAGCTCGCCGGAGAGCAGCTGCTTTTCCAGCTCGTAGCGCAGCATGATGTGCAGCGGGTAGGTGAGCTCGTCCGCATCGACACGAATCAGTCCGCGCCGCACCCGGGTGAGATGGCCGTAGACGTTTTCCACGTCCCATTCCGGTCCGCTCGCCCCGAAATGCTTCGCCAGCAGCGGTTGCACGTAGCGTACGAACGGCCGGCTGCGGCAGACCATCATCTCGATGAGCAGCGACTGACTCTCCTCGAGAGCCATGCCCCGATCGCGGCCTACGGGCTGGTCGCGCCAGTCCTGCGGCAGGCCCAGGTCGTACATCGCATGTCCGGTCTCGTGCAACGCCCCGAGCAGACCCGAGAAGATGTCGTCGGGATCAAAGCGTGTGGTGACGCGGATATCGCCCGGCACCCCTTCGGTGAAAGGGTGCTCGCTCTCATCCAGTCGTCCCCGCTCGAAGGGGAAACCGACGCTCTTCATCACTTCCACGGCCAGGGCGCGCTGCTTGCCCGGCGGGAACTTGCCGGTGAGCGGCAGCAACGGACGAGTCTCCTGCACGGCGATCGACTCGCGGATGAGCGATGGGAGCCGGCGCGACAACGCCTTGAACATGGCGTCGATATCCGCGGTGGTCAGTCCCGGGCTGAACTCGTCCACCAGCGCATCGTACGGGGCGAGATTGAGCGCCTGGCCCAGGAGGGCCGCCTTGTCTCGCACCAGGTGAACCACTTCCTCCAGATACGGCGCGAACGCCTCGAACTTGCCCTGGGCGCGGGCCTCGAGCCAGCGCGATTCGGCGCGCGAAGCGGCCTTGGTCAGGCGCGACACGAGCGTGGCCGGGGTGGCGATCGCATGGTCGCGCTGCCGGCGCATCTCGTGCAGGTTCGCGATCTGCCAGTCGGCGAGTCCCTGGGTGTTCGCCTGCGCGCGGTCCAGGAGCCGCGTGATGCGCGGCGCCGTGAGCAGCGCGTGGTGTTCGGTCTCCAGCGCCGCGAGCTGCTCGCCGCGAATGTCGGCGCTACCGCGCGGCATCATCACCGCCGCGTCCCAGCGCAGCAGCGCCAAAGCACCGCGGAAAGCATGCAGGCGCTTGAACTCTTGTTCGAGTTGCTTGTAGGGCGAGGCAGACATGGGCGATCGGGCAGCGGGGAGACGAGCCGTAGTTTACCAGCTCCGCCGGACCGTCGCCTCGCCCTCAGGAGGGTATTCTCATTATTAATCAATATGTTAGACTACATGACAGGAAATTGACATGCGCAGTGCTTGACGCCGCGCAAGCGTTGAGGGCCAAAGTGCTGGCAAAGGATTATGTCGCTTGTTGCGGGCTCGG
>CATPBQ010000254.1 GCA_955652795.1 uncultured Steroidobacteraceae bacterium
CGGAACAGCGTCTCTCCCGCGATCACCAGCGGCGTGGCCACGGCGAGCTCCGCCGCCGCCAGCTCCGCGGTGAACTGATGCTCCTCGGCGATCTGCGCATCGCTCCAGCGCTGCGGCCGGTAGAACTTGAGCACCAGCTGACCCTCACCGGCGCCGAGTTGGTAGACGCGGTTCTCGTAGCTGTTGAGGGCGAACAGGCGCCCGTCGGGCGCAAGGCCAAAGGCGGCGGCGGCATCGAGCACCACCTCGGGCGTCAGCCCCGAGAACGGCTGCAGGTCGCTGCCGCGGGTTTTGTTTATCATCGCTGTCCCATGAAGCACGGCAGCATATTAGTCACGGGCGGTGCGGGCTACATCGGCAGTCACGTGGCCCTGCAATTGCGCGCGCGCGGTGAACGGGTGGTGATCCTGGATGACCTGTCGCGGGGCTTTCGCCAGGCGGCGCTCGACACGCCGCTCATCGTCGGTGAGGTCGGCGACCGCGAGCGTGTGCGCGGCGTCCTGAAAGAGCATGGCGTCGACACGGTGATGCATTTCGCCGCCTACACCATCGTTCCGGAATCGGTGCGCGAGCCGCTCAAGTACTATCGCAACAACACCTGCTCGACCGGCACGCTGCTGCAGTGCTGCCTCGAGGCGCAGGTGCGGCACTTCGTGTTTTCCTCCACCGCCGCGGTCTACGGCATGCCGGCGGAGGGCTTTGCCGCGGAGAGCACCCCGACCGCCCCCATCAATCCCTACGGCACCTCCAAGCTCATGTCGGAATGGATGCTCGCGGATGTGGCGCGCGCCTCCTCGCTGCGCTACGCGGCGTTGCGCTACTTCAACGTCGCGGGCTCGGATACCGGCGGCCGCATCGGCCAGGCCACCCCGAACGTGACGCTGCTGATCAAAGTCGCCTGCGAAGCCGCTCTGGGCAAGCGAGCGCACGTCGCGATCTTCGGCACCGATTACCCCACCCCCGACGGCACCGGCGTGCGCGACTACATCCACGTCGAGGACCTGGCGTCGGCTCACGTGGATGCGCTGAGCTACCTGCGCGGCGGCGGCGCCTGCGTCACTCTCAACGTCGGCTACGGCCACGGCTACAGCGTGCGGCAGGTTCTGGAGAGCGTCGAACGGGTGTCGGGAAAGCCGGTGGCGGTTCGCGAGGAAGCGCGCCGAGCCGGGGACCCCGGCGCGCTGGTGGCACGCGCCGATCGCATCCGGGCCGAGCTTGGCTGGCGCCCACGGCTTGACGATCTCGACACCATCGTGCGCAGCGCACTCGCCTGGGAGGAGCGGCTGCTGCGCGACCCCTGGTAAGCGCACCCGAAAACGCGTCTGCAATCTCAGACGCGTTGGCAGTGCGCCCGGTAGAATGGCCTCTCATGCGATGGGGGCGGCCCAAGTCATTGAGTGGACTGATGCTAGTCGGCCTGGCGTTGATCGCCGTGCCGCTCCTGATCGCCATTCTCACCGCCGTGCTGCAGATCCGCGAACTCGCGGACACGGGTACGAAAATCGTCATTCAGGGCGTCGCCGGCGCGCGCGCCAGCCAGGCGCTGTTCGGGCAGATCGCCTCCCTCGAGCGCACGGCGCGCCTGTACGAGGTGCTCGCCGACCCGAAGCTCCTCGATCTGTACCGCACGCAGGATGAGCGCCTGAGCACCACGCGCGAGCAGCTGAACTTTCAGGCCACCACCGACGCCCGCCAGACACTCGAGGAGCTCGGGGTGTTGCAACGAAGCATCCGCTTCATGGTCATGAGCACGCCCCCAGGCGCCAGCGCCGCGAGTGCCTCGAACCTGTCCAGCCGTTTCACGCAGCTGTCCGCCCTGGTCGAGCGCGTTGCGCAGCAGAGCAACGCCCAGGTGGACACGGAAGTGGCCGCTCTGGAGGAGCGAACCCTGAAGGCGCGCAAGCGCCTGCTGTGGCAGGCCGCACCGCTCCTGCCGCTCGCCGTCGTCGCGGTGTTCGTGTTCACACTCGGGGTCGGCCGGCCGCTGCGGCAACTTGACCGCGCCATCAGCGAGCTCGGCCAGGGCACCTTCACCAACCAGATCGCGGTCGCCGGTCCGCATGACCTCGAGCGCCTGGGCGGGCAGCTCGAGTGGTTGCGCCAGCGGCTGCTCGAGCTCGCGCACGAGCGCAACCGCTTCCTGCGGCACATGTCGCACGAGCTCAAGACGCCCCTTGCCAACATCCGCGAAGGCACGGAGCTGCTGATGGACGGGGCGGTGGGCGAGCTCGATTCCAACCAGCGCGAGGTGGCCGCGATCCTGCGCGAGAACGGCATCAAGCTGCAGCGCATGATCGAGAACCTGTTGTCCTTCAGCGCCTGGCAGACCTCCAGCGTGGGCCTCGAGGCCACGGAGTTCCGGCTGCGTCCGCTGGTGAAGCAGGTGCTCGAGAACCAACAGCTTACGCTGCTGTCGCAACGGGTGCGCCTCGATGTACGCGTCGAGGACGTGACCCTGGTCGCCGATCGCGGCAAGATCCGACTCATCCTCGAGAACCTGGTGTCGAACGCCGTCAAGTACTCACCCAAGGGAGGCACCATCCACCTGCAGGCCCGGGCCGCAGGTGCGCAGCTGCTGCTCGACGTGGCCGACAGCGGCCCGGGCATCCCGCCCGAGGAGCGCCACCACGTGTTCGACGCCTTCTACACCGGGCGCGCGGCCAGGACTACGGCCGTGAAGGGCACGGGGATCGGACTGTCGGTGGTGCTGGAATTCGTCGCCGCGCACGGCGGCACCGTACAGATCGTCGATGGGCAGTTTCCCGGTGCGCATTTCCGCATCACCATGCCCATCAGCGGGGATCGCCCCGCCAGGCGCGAACCCAAGGCGCATGCCCATGCCGCCTGAGCGCACCCGCCCTGCCTGCCTCCCCGCGACTCTGGGTGGCGTCCTCGTGGCGCTGGTCGCCTCGGGCTGCACCCTGGTCCCCGGGCAGCGCGCACCCTCGCCCGCTCCGGTGGTGAACTCGGCGGCGGCGAGCTCGACCGCGTTGAGCGAGTACCTGCAGCTGCTGCAAAGGCTGGTGCAGGGCCGGCCTTCCGAGCAGGCGGAAATCGTGGCCAACGC
>CATPBQ010000255.1 GCA_955652795.1 uncultured Steroidobacteraceae bacterium
CATCGATGGCCTGAACACCGAGCGCCGCGGCGGTGAGCAGGCAGGTGGTGCGCGCCAGTTGAAACGTGAAAGTCAGCGCGCCGGCGCCGTCACGCTTCGCGAGCGCGCCCAGCGCCGCACTCAGGTCCTCCGCCCCCCAGGTCAGTCCCAGCAGCCGTGCCGCCGCGGCCCGCGCGGCGTGCAGAACCGCCGGATACTGGGGCAGTGCCAGCAGTCCCTGCGGCGTCTCCGTGGCAACCACCAGGAGTCGAGTCGTGCCGGCGGCCACCCCCCGCCGCGTCTCGAGCGCCGTGACGTAGGCCGCCGCCTCGACAATCTCGCCGGGCGCGGAGATCTTGGGCAGCACGATGCCATCGGGGAGCCGCTCGGCGCCGACGGCCTCCAGGTCCTCGCGCAGCAGGCCGCTGTCAGGCCCGTTGACCCGCACCCACAGCTGCGGCCCGGAGCCGGCTGCAGCCAAGCGCAGCAGCGCACCCACCCGTGCACGCGCGGCCGGCAGGTTCGCCGGGTCCACCGAATCCTCGAGGTCGAGGATCAGTGCGTCCGCATCGGTGGCGAGCGCCTTTTCCTGCTTGCGCGCGCTGTCACCCGGAACGAACAGCAGCGAACGCAGCGGTGCGGGCTGGCGCTCTGCACTCACGCCGCCGGCCTCTTCATCATCAGCGCCGCGCGGCGGCAGGAAGCGACCTCCTCGTCGCGCTGGTTCCAGGCGCGATGCTCGAACACGACAATGCCCGAGTCCTGGCGCGACTGGCTGTCGCGCTTGGATAGCACCGTGGTCGCGACGTGCAGCGTGTCGCCGATCAGCACCGGGCGCGGGAAACGCACCTCTTCCCAGCCGAGATTCCCGAGGGTCGTACCGTAGGTCGTGTCGTAGACCGACAGCCCCACCAGCAGGCCGAGCGTGAACACGCTGTTCACGATCCGCTCTCCAAAGGGCGTGCCCTTGGAGTACTCGGCATCCAGGTGCAGCGCGGCCGGGTTCATGGTGAGGGCGCTGAACAGGAGGTTATCGGTTTCGGTCACGGTGCGCCGCACCAGGTGTTCGAAGCGCTGCCCTACGTCGAATTGCTCGAAATAAAGTCCCGCCACGTTCGCCTCCTGAGAGTCCGGCTCTAGTGTTGCATAGGCTCATAACCCCAGAAAGAGGTTCACCCAACCACACGGTATTTAGAGGCCCGGAACCGCACGCCTATAGTCGGCCGGCATGTACCAGTACGACGAGCTGGATCAGGCGTTTGTCGATCAACGCGTCGCGGAATTTCGCGACCAGACGCGGCGCCATCTCGCGGGGCAGCTATCCGAGGACGAGTTCCGTCCGCTGCGCCTGCGCAACGGTCTGTATATCCAGCGGCACGCCCCGATGCTGCGCATTGCCATTCCCTATGGGCTGCTCGCCTCGCCGCAGCTGCGCAAGCTCGCCGACATCGCGCGCCGCTACGACCGCGGGTTTGGTCACTTCACCACGCGGCAGAACCTGCAGCTGAACTGGCCCAGGCTCCCCGAGGTCCCGGACATCCTGGCCGAGCTCGCCACCGTGCAGATGCACGCCATCCAGACCAGCGGCAACTGCGTGCGCAACGTCACCGCCGATCACCTGGCCGGCATCGCCCGCGACGAGATCGACGATCCGCGCCCCTACTGCGAGATCATCCGCCAGTGGGCCACCCTGCATCCGGAGTTCACCTACCTGCCGCGCAAGTTCAAGATCGCCGTGACCGGCTCACCGGAGGACCGCGCGGCGTCCGAAGTGCACGATATCGGGCTGCACCTGGCGCGTGACGCGCAGGGCAACATCGGCTTCACGGTGCTGGTGGGCGGGGGCCTCGGGCGGGCTCCCGTGATCGGGCAGGTGATTCGCGATTTCCTGCCCCTCGCCGAGCTGCTGGCCTACCTGGAAGCGATCCTGCGCGTCTACAACCGCCACGGCCGGCGCGACAACCTCAATAAGGCGCGCATCAAGGTGCTGGTCAAGACCTTGGGTGTGGAGCGCTTCCGCGAGCAGGTGGAAGCCGAGTGGCAGCTCTCGCGCGAGAGCGCTGCGCGCCTGCCGGCCACCGAAGTCGAGCGGGTGCGCAGCTTCTTCAGGCCGCAGCCCTACGAGGCACTCGAGGACTTCGACGCCAGCGCCGGCCGCGAACCAGCCTTCCAGGCCTGGTATCGCTACAACACCCGGCCGCACCGCGTGAGCGGGTATCGCGCGGTGTTCGTATCGCTCAAAGCGCACGGACAGAACCCGGGGGACATGAGCTCTCAGCAGATGGAGGCGGTCGCCGCGCTCGCCGAGCGCGTGAGCTTCGGCCTCGTCCGCGCCACCCACAATCAGAATCTGCTGCTGGCGGACGTGCGCCAGCGCGGGCTTTATGAGGTGTGGCTCGAGCTCGAACGCCACCAGCTCGCCATGCCGAACATCGGCACCCTCACGGACATGATCGCCTGCCCGGGGTTGGATTTCTGCTCGCTCGCCAATGCCGGCACGCTCGGGGTCGCGAAGCAGATCCAGGAGCGCTTCGACAATCTCGACTACCTGTACGACCTGGGCGACATCGAGATCAAAATGTCCGGCTGCATGAACGCGTGCGGGCATCACCACGTCGGCCATATCGGCATCCTCGGCGTCGACAAGCATGGCGAGGAGTGGTACCAGATCACCCTCGGCGGCTCGGCGAACGGCTTCACTGCGCTGGGTGAGGTCATCGGTCCGTCGGTGCCGAAGAACGAAGTTGCAGCGACCATCGAGCGTATTGTCGAGGTGTATCGCGCGCTGCGCGCCGAGGGTGAACGCTTCATCGACACGTTCCGCCGCGTGGGCCTTACGCCCTTCAGGCAGAGCGCCTATGCGACGCATCCTGCGGCGGCGTGAGATTGTCGTGGACGACTGGACTCACCTCGGCGAGGACGCCGTGGACGGCGCGGCGCTGATCGTGCCGCTCGCGGAGCTGCGCAAGGACCCGGGGCGCTGGTGGCAGTGGTCGGGGCGACTCGGCGTGCGCCTCACCCCCGTCGACCGGGTGGAGGAGCTGGCGGATGAGCTGCCGCGGCTCGACCTGGTGGCGGTGGAATTTCCCACCCCCGTCGATGGCCGCGGGTACTCGCAGGGACGGCTGCTGCGCGAGCGCCTGGGGTTCAGGGGCGAGCTGCGCGCCGTGGGCGCCGGCGTACGCCAGGACCAGGTGTTCCTGCTCGCGCGCTGCGGCTTTGACGCCATCGAGCTGACCGACGGTGAGGATCCGGACGCCGCCCGCCGCGCACTGCAGCGCTACGACGTCGCCTATCAGCCGGGATCGCCCGAAACTGCCATTCGCAGGCAACGCTTCTTCGCCTAGGGCGCTCTGACGCACCCGTCCAGCCCAACTACCCCTCAGCGACATAGTTAAGCGGTTGCTTGACTGTCGGCCCGCACACTATCTGCTGCTGCCGCGCCGCTAGCGTTGCGGCAGCGTGATGTCGGCAAACAGCTGGGTCACTTCCTCGGCGGAGGTGGCGCGGTGAGCCCGTTCCACCACGCGCCGGTCCAGGTGCGGCGCCAGCAGCTGCGCAAACTCATACATGTACTTGCGCAACAGCGTGCCACGGCGAAAACCCATCCAGGTGGTGTGCGCCGCAAACAGGTGCGAGGCGTCGATCGCGGTCAGGTCCGGGTCGCGTTCATCGACCGCCATGTGCGCGATGATGCCCACACCCAGTCCCAGGCGTACGTATGTCTGGATCACGTCCGCGTCGCGCGCGGTAATGGCGATGTTCGGCGTCAGCGCCGCCCTGGCAAACGCCTGATGGAGCGACGAGGGCCCGGTGAAGCTGAACGTGTAGGTGATGAGCGGGTACGCCGCCAGCGCCTTGAAGCTGAGCCGTGCGCCATTGGCCAGCGGATGGTCTTTCGGCACGATGACCGTGCGATACCAGCGGTAACAGGGCAACAGGGTCAGGTCGGAAAACAACCCTTCCGAGCCGGTCGCGATGGCGCAATCGATACGATCGCTCGCCACCATCTCCGCGATCTGCTCGGACGTGCCCTGATGCAGGTTGAGGCGCACCTGCGGGTAGCGAGCGCGGAACTCCCGGATCACGTCCGGCAACACATAACGCGCCTGCGTATGGGTCGTGCCGATCGACAGGCTCCCCTTACCCTCATCCCGCAATTCGGTCGACAGGTGCCGGATGCTCTGGGCTTCCTGCAGGATCCTCAGCGCCCGATCGATCACCTGCTGCCCCGCGGGGGTGATGCGCGTGAGATTGCGCCCCTCGCGCACGAAGATCTGAAACCCGAGCTCGTCCTCGAGGAGCTTGATCTGCTTGCTCACGCCCGGCTGCGAGGTGTGCAGCTTCTGTGCTGCCGCCGTGATGTTGAGACCGTTCTGAGCGACGGCTGCGAGATAACGCAACTGGTGCAGCTTCATGGGGCAAGCCTAACCCAACCGGCACCGTCCTGTTACCGGTCTATAACCGGCGCGCAGCCCTTCAGAAGCAATCATTCGTTCAGTGAGGCACAGGGGCGTCGTTATAGTCGCACGCATCATGGCAGAGGTGGCGGCGCTCGAGCTGGAACACAAGGCGGCGGTGGTGCGCGCACAGCTGGCTGGCGCGCTGGCGCAGCACGGGCGGCTCGTGTATTCGAACAGCCTGGGCGCCGAAGCGATGGTGCTCACCGACATCATCTGGTCGAACCTGCCGCAAATCGACATCTTCAGCATCGATACCGGCCGCCTGTACGAGGAGACCTATGAGCTCCTCGAAAAACTGCAACGCCGCTACCAGCGCACCATCCGGGTCGTCTACCCGGACGCCCAGGCGCTCGAGCGGCTGGTGGCGCACCAGGGTGTGAATGGCTTCTATCACAGTCTCGAGGCGCGCCTCGAGTGCTGCCGCATCCGTAAGCTGGAGCCCTTCAGGCGCGCAATCGCGGGCTTCTCGGCCTGGATCACCGGCGTGCGCCGCGAGCAGTCGGCGGGCCGCGCTCACGGCCAGGCCGTGGAGTGGGACGCGGAGCATGGTCTGTACAAGATCAGTCCGCTCCTCGATTGGACCGAAGCAGAGGTCTGGCAGTACATCCGCGCGCGCAGGCTGCCGTACAATCGCCTGCACGATCGCCAGTTTCCGAGCATCGGGTGTTCGCCGTGCACGCGCGCCATTCAGCCCGGCGAGAGCCGCCGTGCCGGCCGCTGGTGGTGGGAGCAACCGGAGTCCCGCGAATGCGGCCTGCATCCGAGAGCGCCCTCCACGGCCGTGCCGGCCTGAGCCACGGAGCGGGGAGCATGGACTATCTGCCGGTGTTTCTGCGCCTTCACGGCGAGTCCGTCGTGGTGGTGGGCGGTGGTCAGGTTGCGCTGCGCAAGGCGGCGTGGCTGCGCAAGGCCGGCGCGCACGTGACCGTGGTGGCGCCGCGCCTGCACCCCGAGCTCGAGCAGCAGGCCGGCCGCGGCGAGCTCACGCATATCGCGGCCGGATTTTCCCCCGCACAGCTCGCGGACGCCGTCGCGGTCGTGGCCGCGACCGATGATCGCACCGCCAACGCCGCGGTGTCCGCCGCCGCGCGCGAGCGGCGCGTGCCGGTCAACGTAGTCGATGATGCGGAACTGTCGACTTTCATTTTTCCCGCCATCATCGATCGTTCCCCGATCGTCGTCGCGGTGAGCTCCGCGGGTCACTCCCCGGTGCTCGCGCGGCGCGTGCGCGAGCAGATCGAAGCGCTCCTGCCCACCCGTCTCGGCGCACTCGCGCGTTTCATGGGCGCGCGGCGCAAGGCGGTGCAAGGCGCGCTCGCGCCGCGAGCCCGCCGCGCGTTCTGGGAGCGCATCGCCTCCGGGCCCGTCGCCACGCAGGTGCTGGTTGGAGATGAGGCCCGGGCGGATCGGGCGTTGGCGCGGTGAGC
>CATPBQ010000256.1 GCA_955652795.1 uncultured Steroidobacteraceae bacterium
CAACCAGCAGGCGATCCTGCGGCTGCTCGATGAGCTCTCGAGCCTCGCCGACGGCGATCTCACCGTGCAGGCCACGGTCACCGAAGACATCACCGGCGCGATCGCGGATTCCATCAACTACGCGGTGGACGCGCTACGCGGCCTGGTCACCACCATCAACGGCTCGGCGATCCAGCTGGATGCCGCGACGCGCCAGACGCAGGCGCTCTCGCAGCACCTCGCCAGGGCGAGCGGCGCGCAATCCAAGCAGATCGCCTCGGCCACCGAGTCCGCGGCCAGCATGGCGGGCTCGGTGGAAGAGGTGTCCGGCAACGCCGAGCGCGCCTCCGATGTGGCGCGCCATTCGGTGGAGGTGGCGCATAAGGGGGGCGATGCCGTGCGCCGCACCATCGACGGCATGAACACCATCCGCGAGACCATCCAGGAGACCTCCAAGCGCATCAAGCGACTCGGCGAGAGCTCGCAGGAGATCGGCAACATCGTCGAGCTCATCAACGACATCGCCGAGCAGACCAACATCCTGGCGTTGAACGCCTCGATCCAGTCCTCCATGGCGGGCGAGGCGGGTCGCGGCTTCGCGGTGGTGGCGGACGAGGTGCAACGGCTCGCCGAGCGCGCTGCCAACGCCACCAAGCAGATCGAAGTGCTGGTGCGCACCATCCAGACCGATACCAACGAGGCGGTCGTTTCGATGGAGCGCAGCACCACCGATGTGGTCGGCGGCGCGCTGCTGGCGGAAAATGCCGGTGCCGCGCTGGAGGAGATCGAGCAGGTGTCCAACCAGATCGCGAGCCTGGTGCAGAATATCTCCGGCAGCGCGCGCCAGCAGACCCACGCGGCGCAGAACATCGCGCGCAATATGCAGGTTCTCAAGGAGATCAGCGCCCAGACCGCCGAATCGACCAACGCGACCTCGAGCGCCATCGCGAAGCTGGCGGAGCTCTCCGCCGGGCTGCGCAAGTCTGCCTCGGGCTTCCGTCTGCCCGGCAATCCCGACGAGCGCCTGGTCTCGAACAGCGCCGTCAGGCGCATGGAAGACGCGACGCTGACGACGGCCAAGGTGCGGCAGATTTCCGCGCTGGGCGGCTCTTAGATCTCCTTGCGAGAGCCACTGCATGCCTGAAGTCGTCTCCCAGACACTCGATCTCGTCGGACGTGAAGTGAACGCTACGCTGGCGGAAGCCCGCGGCGCCCTCGAGACCTATGTCGAACAGCCCGACAACGTCCAGCTCCTCGAGCGCTGCGCACAGGAACTGCACCAGGTGCAGGGTGCGCTGCGGCTGCTGGAGATCTACGGCGCGGCGCTGCTCGCCGAGGAGATGGAGCACGTCGCGCAGTACCTGCTGGCGACCCACAGTGAGCGCAAGAGTCAGGCCGAAAGCCTCGATGCGCTGCTGCGCGCCATGGTGCAGCTGCCGAGCTATCTGGAGCGGGTGCTGGCCGGTGGCCGCGATCTGGCGCTGGTGCTGCTGCCGCTGCTGAACGACCTGCGCGCCGTGCGCGGCAATGCGCTGCTGTCCGAGGGCACGTTGCTGCTGTTGAACCTCAAGTCCGACCAGCAGGCGCAACCGGTGGCGGCCGTCGGCGAGTCGCCGATGACGGTCGAGCATTGGGCGCGCCGGCTGCGCGCCCGCTACCAGCTGGGCCTCATCGGCTGGATCCGCGGCGAGCGCGTGGAGGAGAACCTGGAGATTCTCGGCGCCGTGGCGCGCAAGCTCGAGCAGATTGCGACCCGCCAGCCGGTATTCCAGCTGTGGTGGGTGATCGGCGCGGTGATCGAAGCGCTGAAAGACAACGGTCTCGAGAGCGGTCAGTCCGTGAAACGGCTGCTGGGCCTGGGCGATCGCGAGATGCGCCGCCTCTACGAGCAGGGCGAGGCGCGTTATGCGCAGTCACCGCCGGTCGAGCTGCTCAACAATCTGCTGTACTACATCGGACGTTCCGAATCCGCAGGCAGCCGGGTGAGTGCGGTGCGCGCCTCGTTCCGTCTCTCCGAGCTCCTGCCGGTCGACGAGAGCATCGAGCAGGAGCGCGAGAACCTGTCGGCGCCGAGCGTCAAGCTCATGCAGACGGTGGGCGCGGCGATCCGCGAGGATCTCGCCAAGGTAAAGGACGCGCTCGACATTTTCGTGCGCCGCGGCGCCGGCCAGCCGCAGGAGCTCAGCTCGCAGGTCGAGATGCTGCGCAAGATCGGCGACACCCTCGGGGTCCTCGGCCTGGGGGAGCTGCGTGCCAACGTGCAGCGCGAGACCGAGCGACTGCGCAAGATCGTCGACGGCACCCTCAAGGCCGATGAAGCCACGCTGGTCGAGATCGCCGCGACCCTGATCGGTGTCGAGGACAAGCTCGATGCCCAGCTGGTCGGCATGATCCTGCCGCGGGACGCGGAGCTGCCGCGGCCCGCCGAGGACAGCGAATTTCAGCAGGTGCAGGCGGCGGTGCTGCGCGAGTGCATCGTCAATCTCGCGCGTATCAAGGAAACCGTGACCCAGAGTGTCGGTGGCACGCTGGATGCGGCCGGGCTCGACAGCTGGCAGGACCTGATGCGCGGCATGAAGGCCGGCCTGCTGCTGCTCGGCAAGGCGCGCGCGGTGGAAGTCATCGAGGCGATCACCGCGCAGTTGCGGCGCGTCATGCAACCGGGCGTTCACGTGCTGCCGCCGGGCTTCGTCGACCGTCTCGCGGACGCGATCGTCAGCCTCGAGTACTACATGGAGACGCTGCAGGCGGGGCGCTCGGACCCCTGGTACATGCTCGACAACGCCCAGGCGTGTGTGCAGGCGCTCGAGCAGCAGCCGACCCCCTCGGTCCCCACGGTCGCGCCGCTCGAAGCCGGCGCCCATGCGCGCACGGTGCAGATTCCGAGCATTGCGGTACCGGCCGCGCCGCAACCGGACGTGGCGGCGGTGGACGCCACGGCGCCGACGCTGGCGCCCTCGATCATCGCGAAAGTGGCCGCGTTCGCCGAGCATGCCGACCCCGAGCTGGTGAACCTCTTTATCGAGGAGGCGCACGAGGAGCTCACCAGGATCCAGCACTGTTTCCCCGCCTGGGACCACAATCCGCTCGAGCGCGATTCACTGGTCACCGTGCGCCGCTCGTTCCACACGCTCAAGGGGAGCGGCCGCATGGTCGGCGCACGCGAGCTGAGCGAGTTCGCGTGGGCGATCGAAAACCTGCTCAACCGCGTGCTCGACAACACGCTGAGCCGTTCCCCGCCCATACTCGAGACCCTGCGCGCGGCGGTCAGTGCCTTGCCCGAGCTGATCACGCAGCTGCAGACCGGCGCGCCGGTACGCACTGACGTAGACACCATCGCCTCGCACGCGCATGCGCTCGCCGCGGGCCGCCAGGCCCCTGCCCGCAGCACGCCCGAGCACGGCGAGGAGGAAGCGGCCGAGCCGCAGCCAGGAGGCAGCGCCCCCGCCGGCTCGAGCGCGGCCGGCCAGCGCCCGACTGCCGGCGCTGCGGCGAGCTTTGCGCCGGGCGCGGCTCCCCTGTCCACCCTGACGGCGGCGGCGCCGGGCACCGAGGCGACCTCCGCGCAGACGGCGCCGGACGACACGCTGCGCGATATCTACGCGCGCGAGACCGCCGCACATGTGGCTACGGTGCGCGGTTACCTCGAGCGCGAGTCGCAGCTTCCGGAGCGCCACGCGCTGCCCGAGGACGTCTATCGCGCCTGCCACACGCTCTCGGGCAGCTCGAAAATGGCTCAGGCCCGCCACGGGATTCGTCTGGCGGAGCCGCTGGATCACTGGTTGCGCCGCGCCTACAGCAGCGGGCTGGGGCTCGGGAGCGAGGATCTGACCCTGCTCACGGACTGCATGGCCGCGATGGAGTCCGTGGCGACGCACCTGGATGAGCCGACCGGTTACTTCGTCAATCACTGGCAGCTGCTCGAGCGGATCGGGCGCGCCGACAGGGATCTGGATCAGCGCATCGCCGCCGCCGGCGCGCACACCGGTATCGATGCCGCGATCGGCGCGGCCGAGGCACCGGGCCAGGATGTGCAGCCGGGCGACGAGGCGGTCGACTTCGACCCCGAAGTGGCGGCCATTTTCACCGACGAGGCGACCGAGCTCATCGACGCCTCCGAGCGCGCGCTGTCCGACTGGCGCTCGCAGCCCAACAGCGCGGACTTTCGCTCGGGTCTCAAGCGCCCGCTGCACACCCTCAAGGGCGGCGCGCGCATGGCGGGCCTCACGCCCATGGGCGATCTGAGCCACGAGCTCGAGACGCTCGTCATGTCGGTCGACAATGGCGCGGTCACGGCCGACGTCGCGGTGTTCGATGTGATCCAGGCGAGCCTGGACGAGCTGGCGCGCATGCGCGAGCAGGTCATCAACGGTCGGCCCGTAGCACCTGCGCGCGCCATCATCGCGCGCCTGCAGAGCCTGTCGCGCCCCGGTGCGCCTGCCGCCCCCGCGATGGCGACGCCCCCCGAGGCGCCGCCCGCTCCGAGCGCCCCGGCACCTGCCGCAGCGGCGGCACCGGCCGCCGAGGCGTCCGCAGCCGAGTCCGACACGCTGCTGGCGAAGCTGAACGCGGAGCTCATGTTGAGCGGCGACGACGCCGCTCAGGCCGGGCAGGCCGAATCGGCGCAGGTCGAGCCCCTGCACAGCGAGCCGGCAGATCTCGAACCGGTGAGCGATGCACCTGGGCCGCCGCCGGCACCCCCCGAGGCGCCCGCTGCGTCCTTCGCAGAGCTGCCCCCTGATTCGGGCTGGACTGGAAGGGGCGCGCTGCCCAGCGCCTGGCCGCTCACACATGCCCGCGCACCCGAGCCGCACACCGAGGAGGGTCTGCTCGCGCCGCAGCCGGTCCCGCCCGGCCGCGAGCCCGTCTCAGGCGGCGAGCGCCAGGAAATGGCGCGCGTGGACGCGGATCTGCTCGATCAGCTGCTGAACATCTCGGGCGAAGCGAGCATTGCGCGCGCGCGCCTCGAGCAGCAGCTCGGCTCGTTCGATTTCAACCTGGGTGAACTGTCGCGCACGGTGACGCGCCTGAAGGAGCAGCTGCGCAGTCTGGAGATCGAGACCGAGGCGCAGATCCTGCACAAGCACGAGGACGAAGGCCCGCACCGCAGCGATTTCGATCCGCTCGAGCTCGACCGCTATTCCGCCATCCAGCAGTACTCGCGGGCGCTGGCCGAGACCGCCAACGACGTGGCGAGCATTCAGCAGCTCCTGGAGAGCCTCGCCAAGGATACGCAGACCCTGCTGCAGCAGCAGGCGCGCACCATCACCGAGCTGCAGAACGGGCTCATGCGCACACGCATGGTGCCGTTCCAGCGTCACGTGCAGCGTCTCGCGCGCATCGTGCGCCAGGTGGCCGCCGAGACCGGCAAGCGCGCCGAGCTCACCGTCGAGGGCGCCTCCGGCGAACTCGACCGGCAGGTGCTCGAGCGCATGCTGCCGCCGTTCGAGCACATGCTGCGCAACGCCGTGGTGCACGGCATCGAAAAACCCGAGGAGCGCGTGCAGCGCGGCAAGCCCGACACCGGACGCATTTTCCTCGAGCTGCATCGCGAAGGCGCCGAAGTCATGGTGCGCCTCACCGACGACGGCGGCGGCATGAATCTCGGCGCGATCCGCCAGAAGGCCGAAGCCCTGGGACTCATCGGCGCGGGACATACCTTGAGTGACGAGGATGCGATCCAGCTGATCCTCGAGCCGGGTTTCTCCACCGCCGGGGCGATCACTCAGCAGGCGGGCCGCGGCGTCGGCATGGACGTCGTGGCCACCGAGATCAAGCGCCTGGGCGGCGCGCTGCACATGGAGACCAAGGCGGGCGAGGGCACGGTGTTCACCATCCGCCTGCCACTCACGCTGGCGATCAGCCACGCGCTGGTCGTGCGCACCGACGAGGAGTTTTACGCGCTGCCGCTGCCCACCGTGGAGGGGGTGCTGCGCCTGTCCAAGGCGGTTGTCAGCGCGCACCTGGGGCGCGACGCAGCCGCATTCGAGTACGGCGGACAGAAGTATCGCTTCCAGTACCTGGCGACGTTCGTGGGACTGCCGCCCTCGGAGCTGCCGGGGCAGGACGTGACCATTCCGGTGGTGTTGGTGCGCGCCGGCGAGCACTCCACCGGTCTGGTGGCGGATGAGCTGGTCGGCAGCCGCGAGATCGTCGTCAAGTCCGTGGGTCCGCAGATCTCCGGCATCCGCGGCATATCCGGCGC
>CATPBQ010000257.1 GCA_955652795.1 uncultured Steroidobacteraceae bacterium
CGGGTGTTTGGGTTTGGCGACAGAACCGACGGCTACGCTGGCTTTGACCGACTCTTTTTGAAGCCGGCCGGATCCGGGAAGCGGCCTGTTTGGGCTGAATCAAACGGGTCAAGGAGAATTCCGTCTCGATCTCGCAGGCCATGTGAGCCAAGATGATCGCGAAATTGTCTTCCTTCTTGCCGTCTAGGTATTCACGCGCTTGCACCAAGAGAATGTCGGCAAACGGTGTGAGATTCTGCATCAGCGAAGGAAGCGTGATACCGGTCCCTGGGCGTGGGCCGCGCACTGGGAAGAGATCTACGATCAGCGTGCTACGCGCGCCGACCTACAGGACTTCATCGCATGGCGCGTACAGGCTGACGGCAGCCCGCGAGCTGCCGCTGGCCAGCTTCAGGCAATTCTTCCGCTACCTCGTAGGCGAGGCCGTGATTGATGAAGACCCGACCGCGCTGATTGCGGTTAGCGGCTGGGCATCTGGCGCGCAGTACCTGATTGGCAGGAAACTAGCGACGCCAGCGCATCGGCGTGACTACGGGTGACGGCCGGAGATTCGCCCTAGCGGCGACACTCTCAAGATTCGACTGTTCGACCCGCGGTTTACGTGGATGTGCCCATTGGCGTGGGCACTTGCCGTGCTCTCCGCCACAGGCGCGATAACTCCATAAGCAGCGCCCAAAGGGAGCCGCAGAGGAGGGACAGTGAGAACCAAGCGACCGTTATCTTCAGCAAGAGGCTTAACATGGCGACGCTCGATGTTGGGCGCACGGAGGTATATCAAACACCCAAAACCGCTAGCGAAGCGTGATCGGCATCACCGGCGCCTGCGTCGCGGCGTGCGCCTCGTCGCAGTCCCCAATCAGCTCGCTTTACCTAATGCGATGCTACGGGACGCGATGCTTCGCAAATCCGGCCCCCCGGTCGCAGATCTCGGTGATGCAGTGGCCAGCGCACATAAGTAGCCAACGATCGATTAGGGGGAAGTCCCGGAACGCGAATCGGCGGTGCCACCCGAGGCGGGCCATGCAAGGATGCCCGCCGCAGCAATTAGCACCGTGGACACACTGCGGATTGACGCGGACCGCGGCCAAGGAGTCAACATGAGGCGCTCATTTCAGTGCACGGCGCAGAGCGCTGGCTTTGCTCGCCGCGGAGCGACTCGGTTTTGCGGTCAAGCGAACCCGCGCACCGCACGGCCCGCGGTACACTCATGACCAGCGAGCTCGGGATTGGCCCGCGGGAGCGCGGCAAAGGCTCCTCCATATAGGCGCCGGGGATCTATGAAACTACGCTACAAAATCCTGGGCGTTCTCGTAATCCTCTTGGCTGTGGGGGTGCTGTCGCTGGCGCTCGCGATGAGCCACACGTCTCCTTGCCGCCCAGCGCCGCCACGTCCTGCCGGCGCCATACTGATGAAGGGCATTGTCTATCGTTGCTACGGTTCGCCCGACGTCCTCAGGTATGAAGACCTTGCCAAGCCCACCGCCGCGGACAATGAAGTCCTGGTCAAGGTGCACGCGGCGTCGGTCAACCCACTCGACTGGCACGACATGGAAGGCACCCCGTACATCGTGCGCCTGGACGCCGGCTTCGGGAAACCAGAAAACCCCCGACTAGGCGTCGACTTTGCGGGAACGGTCGAGGCGGTCGGCAAGAACGTCAAGCAGTTCAAGCCAGGCGACGAGGTATTCGGCGGGAGGGCCGGGGCCTTTGCCGAGTACGTCACTGTCCGCGAGGAACGGGCAGTCGCGCTGAAACCGAGCAACGTCTCGTTTGAGCAGGCAGCTTCCGTACCGATCGCGGGAATCACCGCACTGCAGGCCCTGCGCGACAAGGGACAGATTCACGCCGGACAGAAGGTCCTCATTAACGGCGCCTCCGGGGGTGTGGGCACGTTCGCCGTGCAGATCGCCAAGGCATACGGCGCGGACGTGACCGGCGTATGCAGTACCAGGAATGTCAATCTGGTCCGGTCAATCGGCGCTGATCACGTCATTGACTACACTCGGGAGGATTTCACCAAGGGCGCACAACACTACGACCTCATTCTGGACAACGTCGGGACCCACTCGTTGCTGGAATACAAGCGGGTCCTAAATCCCAAGGGCATCTTCGTCATGATCGGCTCGACAACCCCCGGTAATTGGTTCGCGTGGCTCGCGACTCCGATCGAAGGCCTGATGCTGGCGCCGTTCGTGAGCCAGAAGTTCGGCATGTTTGTGGCGGAACTCAACAAAGAAGACCTTGCGACCCTGGGCGATCTCATGCAGTCGGGGAAGGTGAGACCGGTCATCGACACACGTTACAAACTAAGCGAGACTCCCGAGGCGCTGCGGTATCTGGAAAAAGGGCACGCCCGAGGGAAAGTCGTACTCACTGTGGAATAGACCATCTGGACCTCGCAGCGCGCTGCGCCCGCCATACAGCACCATGGATAGCGGCAACAGGTCAGCTCGAACTACGCCTCGCTGACCACGACCATACGTCCCTACAGCGCCGCCGGCCATGCTGGACTGCATGGACAACCGGCTGACGGCGTTCATACGATCTCTAGATGACCTCTCCCAGTGGAACTGCCGGCTGTGCGGCTTCGGCCGCTATCACCGCGTTGCCGTGCTGCGTAAGACCGGCGCGCGGTACGGGACGGGGTTTGCACAACTGCGCCGCCTCTGCTACAGGGGTCGGGCGCAGTCGTGATTGCGCGCCTCACCGCGCGTGCAGCTGCGACACCGGATGAGAGCAATATTGGCGCGACCTCCTCACCGGGGATCCGTTATGGGAGCGGAGCACATGTCTCGCAGGTTGTTCGTAAAAAGCGCACTAGCAGGAGCCGCCGGAAGCGTGATGCCACAAATTGCGAACCGCGCCGGTGGTGCTGAGGGCGCGCTCCATCGGTCCATCGATGCGAGTCCCACCTCGCTCAGCCTCGCCGACGCGGCTCAGCTCGTGAGGCGCAAAAAGATTTCCCCCGTGGAGCTGACGCAGGCCTGTCTAAGCCGCATTGAAAGGCTTAACCCCCGCCTCAATGCCTTCATAACCGTTAGCGCGGAATCGGCGCTGGCGGCGGCCCGTAGCGCCGAAGCGAAGATCAACCGGGATGCCTCGAAGGGTCCGCTACACGGCATTCCGGTCGCCGTGAAGGATCTGCTGGATACAGCAGGAGTTCGCACCACTGCCGCCAGTGCCTTGTTCAAGGATCGAGTGCCGCAGAAGGATGCGGAGGTGGTTCGCCGCCTCAAGGCCGCCGGCGCGGTGCTGTTGGGGAAACTCAACATGCACGAGTTCGCCTTTGGCGCCAGTTCCGCGTTCAGTTATTTCGGCGCGGTTCGCAATCCCTGGAACATCGCTTACAGCCCCGGAGGCTCGTCCGGCGGATCCGCCTCAGCGGTCGCGGCCCAGCTGTGTTACGCCGCGATCGGGTCCGATACGGGTGGTTCAATCCGCGAACCGGCCAGCTACTGCGGCATCGTGGGCCTTAAGCCGACCTATGGTCGCGTAAGCACCGAGGGCGCCATACCCCTGTCGTGGTCGCTGGATCACCTCGGCCCGATGACGCGCACGGTGACCGATGCAGCCCTGCTGCTGCAGGTCATTGCAGGCTACGATGCACAGGACCCCGGCAGCATCGACCTGCCCGTTCCGGACTACCTAGCCGGGATTGCAGCCTCGACGTCCTCGTTGCGTCTTGGGATCCCCACAGACTACTTCTATGAGAATCTTCATCCCGACATTCAGGTGGCCCTGCACGATGCGCTGGGGGTTCTCAAGAAACTGACGCGCACGCAGCGCGACATCGCGCCACTGGCGGCCGATGGTACCTACGCCTCGGTCATGAATCCGTACGTTGCGGTCCTCAATGCAGAGGCTTACGAATATCACAAGGACTACGTTGCCAAGAGCCCCGAGCTCTACCAGGAGGCTACGCTCAA
>CATPBQ010000258.1 GCA_955652795.1 uncultured Steroidobacteraceae bacterium
ATCTCGCGCACCCGCTCGCGCATCGCCTTCCAGTCCGTGACCGCGAGGCGCACGTCGGCCAGTGTCACTTCCAGATCACGCTGCAGCCTGTCGATCTGCGCCGCGTCACTGACGCGGTCGATTTCGTAGAGTTGCCACGACTCGGGGTGCGCGGGCTGGGCGCCGTTGGCGCCGATATCAATGAGGTGCCCGCGGCGGTCGCGGCGCACTTGCAGCACCGGGTGCACGATCAGGTGCACGGCGAGCTCCGCGCGGCTGAAGGCCATGCCGAGGGAGTCCACCAGGAACGGCATGTCGTCGGTGACAGAGAGCACCAGGGTATGAGCTGACTCGAAGCCGTCCCGCTGCGCATCGGGGTTGAATACCCGCACCAGCGAACGGCCCGGCGCGCGCCGCGCCGCGAAGGCGAAGTGCGCGAGTGCCGCCTTGGCGAGCTGCCGCGGCGTGCGCTCGGCGAGGTCCTCGTCCGCCACGCCGCGGAAGTAGGTGCGCAGGAAGCGCTGCGGCAGCTCTTTGCGGCCGCCGCTGCCGGACGCGGCGCGCGCGATGCGCTCGATCAACGCGACGCGCGCGGCGGGAATGCTGCGGAGCAGCCGGTTTTCTTCGACAGCAACTGGCGCGTGCATGCCCAATCATCACCCGGCCGCAGGTGCCGCGGTGTTGCGGCCCGCGATTATACATGCCGCGGGCGGCGCGCGGCCTGCCGGGTGGCGCGCACGGCTCACCCGCTCCGCTCCCGGGCGCGTTGCGCGCGGGCGGCTATAATGATTTGCTCGCGCAACCGATCGTCTCGCCAGGACTAGATGAGCTCATGAGCGACCTGCATGACAACCCGATGGGCACGGATGGCTTCGAATTCGTCGAGTACACGGCGCCGGATCCGCAGCTGCTGCGCACGCTGTTCGAGCGGCTGGGGTTCCCGGTGGTCGCGCGCCATCGCTCCAAGAACGTCACGCTGCACCGCCAGGGTGAGATCAACTTCATCATCAACGCCGAACCGCAGTCCATGGCACAGGCTTTTGCGCGGGCGCATGGTCCATCGGCGTGCGCCATGGCGTTTCGGGTGCGCGACGCGGCCGCAGCGTTCCGCCGGGCCCTGGAGCTGGGCGCCAAGCCTGGACCGCAGAGCGCCGGTCCGATGGAGCTGAACATCCCCTGCATCGAGGGCATCGGCGGCTCACTCATCTACCTGGTCGACCTGTACGGCGAACGCTCGATCTATGACGTGGATTTTCGCCCCGTGGCAGGAGGCGCGCCGGCCGAAGGAGCCGGACTTACCCTGATCGACCATCTGACACACAACGTCGGCCGCGGGCGCATGGATCACTGGGCCGGCTTCTACCAGAAGCTGTTCAACTTCCGCGAGATCCGCTACTTCGACATCGAGGGTAAGCACACGGGGCTCTTGTCGCGCGCCATGACCAGTCCGTGCGGCAAGATCCGCATCCCGATCAACGAGTCGCAGGACGACAAGAGCCAGATCGAGGAATACCTGCGCGAGTATCACGGCGAAGGCATCCAGCACATTGCCCTCGCCACCGGGGACATCTACCGCACGGTGGACGTGTTGCGGCGACACGGGGTTGCGTTCCAGGACACGCCCGATACCTATTATGAGAAGCTCGCCGAGCGTGTGCCCGGCCATCGGGAATCCCTGGCTGAGCTGCGCACCCGCCGCATCCTGATCGATGGCAATCCCGAGAAGGGCCAGGGCTTGCTGCTGCAGATCTTCACGCAGAACGTCATCGGTCCGATCTTCTTCGAGATCATTCAGAGGAAAGGCAACGAGGGCTTCGGCGAGGGCAACTTCCGCGCCCTGTTCGAATCCATCGAGCAGGACCAAATCCGGCGCGGCGTGATCTAGTTGATTGGCTGCAAAGGCCTCCGGCCTTTGCAGCAGGCCCACCCAGTGGCTGTAGCGCGCTCGCGGGCAAAAGGCGCGGCTTTTGCCCGCGAAAAGCTGGCCAGTTCCCGCGCGGCTCGTGCCGTCTCACGGCCGGTGCTCGCGGGCGAGGTACTCCTCGCTTTGCATCTCGATGAGCCGGCTCGCGGTGCGCGCGAACAGCTCCCGCAGCCGCTCGCCACGATACAGCTGCGCGGCCGGCGCCGCCGCCGACACGATGAGATTGACGTTGCGGTCGTAGAATTCGTCGATGAGCGCGATGAAGCGGCGCGCCTCATCGTCACGCGCGGCGTCGAGCGCCGGCACGTCGGAGACGATCACCGACTGGTACTCGCGCGCGATCTCGATGTAGTCGTTCTGGCTGCGCGCACCGGCGCACAGGGCATTGAAGTCGAACCACACCGCGCCGGCGCCCGCGCGGATCACGGCGATCGGCCGGCCCTCGATCTCGATGACACCGCCGGCTTGCGCTTCGGTGGCGCAGAGAGCGGCGAACAGCGCCGCCAGGCGCGCGCCGGTGCCGGGCGCGTCGGCCGCCAGGTGGGTGCCCGCCTGCGTGAGCTGGCGCAGCCGGTAGTCGGTAGCCCCGGCGAGGCGCGCCACATCGAGGTGGCGCTCGAGCAGGCGGATGGCAGGCAGGAAGCGCTGCCGCTGCAGGCCGTCCTTGTACAGCTCTCCCGGGGGCACGTTCGAAGTCGCCACCAGCGTGACGCCGCACCGGAACAGGCCGTCGAACAGCCCCCCGAGGATCATGGCGTCGGCGATGTCCGATACATACAGCTCATCGAAGCACAGCACGCGCGTATCGCGCGCCAGCGCCTGCGCGACGTGCTCGAGCGGGGAGCGCCGCTGCCTGATCTGCGCCAGCTGTGCGTGTACGTCGTGCATGAAGCGGTGAAAGTGCACCCGCCGCGCCTGCGCAAAAGGCAAGGTCTTGAAGAACAGGTCCATCAGCCAGGTCTTGCCGCGACCCACCCCGCCCCACAGGTACAGCCCCGTGAGCGGCGCACGCGCCGCACCGGGAGTGAGCCTGGTGAGCCAGCGTGGCAGGCGCGCGCGGGGTGCGCGGCGTTGCGCGATCAGACGCCGCCGCAAATCATCGAGCTTTGCGATCACCGCCAGCTGCGCCGAATCGCTGCGCAGCTGGAGTTCATCGAGCTGAAGGCGGTACAGCTGCAGCACGCTGGCGGCCGTCGCGCTCGGAGGGACGCCGCTCACACGCCTCAGGACTGAAGGTCGGGCAGATCGCGGAAATGCGCGAGCGCGCCGGGATTGGCGAGTGCATCCAGGTTCTTGACCGGCAGCCCGTGGATCACGTTGCGCACCGCCAACTCGGTGACCTTGCCGGACAGAGTCCGCGGGATGTCGGGCACGGCGATGATCTTCGCCGGTACGTGCCTTTGGGTGGTGTGCGTGCAGATGGTGGCGCGGATCTGCTTCTTCAGGGCTTCGTCGAGTTCGACCCCGTTTTGCATGCGCACGAACAGCACGATACGCACATCGCCCTGCCAGTCCTGAGCCACCGCCAGCGCCTCGAGAATCTGCGGCAGGCTCTCGACCGCGGAATAAATCTCCGCCGTGCCGATGCGCACACCACCCGGATTCAGCACCGCATCCGAGCGGCCGTAGATCACCACTCCGTCATGCTCGGTGAGCGCCGCGTAGTCGCCGTGGTACCAGACACCAGGGAAGCGCTCAAAGTAGGCGGCGCGGTACCGGGC
>CATPBQ010000259.1 GCA_955652795.1 uncultured Steroidobacteraceae bacterium
GATATAGCCGCCGAAGCCAGTCGCCGCGTTGAATCGGCGGGACCTATTCCATAGCGAGGCCCGATAGCCGACCGTGGCTGCGAAAGCGCGTCGCCCGGCGGCGATGAGGTAATAACCCGGGTCGAGCTCGCGGCCTGCGACGGCCTGGCCGGCACCGGCGGCGCACGCGTTCGTGACCGGTCGGCCGGCAGCCGACAGGGCTGCTCGCGCAATCTCCAGCTCCGTCCGATTGGAGCCTCGCGCCAGGTGCTCGATCGCGCGCCGGTAAAGGTCACGGGAGCGAAAGTCCATCTGCGCGAACTCGCTGCCCGCGCGCAGCGCCTCATCAACCAGGCTGACGCTCTCGAAGAACTCCGGCCAATCCACATCCGAGAGCAGCCGCATGCTGGTGATGATGTTGCGCACGGTCACGTTCGAGGCGCCTTGGCGCTGATGCTCGTCGTGCACGATCGCGTCGGACGTTGTTCCTTGCGCCGTCAGCCGCTCCTCCAGCCATCGCAGAGCCGGGGTTGCTCCCGGATCCTGATCCCGCAGCCGGTGGGTGAGCTGGACTACGAAGGCGGGCGCAAGCGAGGCATGGCGTGCAGGGCTGCGAATCAGGGCATCGGGCTCAACGGGATTCCCGTTGACGCCCAGAAGCCGATCCGCCATGGCATCCGCTTCCTGGCGTGCGGCACGAGCGCTTACGATGCGTGTCGCGGCACGGCGCAGATTCTCGACCAGCACGATCCGCAGCGTGATCGCGACCGCCCACAGCTCGCCGATGGTCAGAGGCTGAACGCGCTGATAGGCGCGCACGAAGTGGCGCAGCGTTTGCGGATCGAAACGGCTGTCCGTATGGGCAACAAAAGCCCAGGCCAGGCCGAACACGCGCGGATAGCCATTGAAGGGCCCGCTCGCCAGCTTGGGCAGCAGCCGATAGAAAGTCGGCGGGAGGTCCTGGCGCACCTCGCGGATCTGATCTTCGACGAGGTGGTAGTTGTCGATCAGCCATTCGGCAGCGGGGGTGATCGCGCGGCCTTCAGCCACGGCTGCAACGAGGGCGCGATATGCCGCGAGCAGGGCCGATTCATTGTCCCTGAGCCGCACGCTGAGAGAGGGGCGGGTCGTCCGGCGCCGCGTGACCTGCTGCGCGACCGCCAGGCTTGCCGCATGCTGCTCGAGGCGCTCGATGCTGAAGAGCTCTGCGCGCAGCACCTCGGCATTGTCCCAGGGCGAAACGGCCGGGCCCCACCCCAGGACTCGAGGGACGAGAAAGTTCAATTTGATCGCGCGTCAGCTCTTTCGCACGGGCACCTGGAGTCGGTTTGAGGTCGTGCCGCCTTCATCTTCCCAGGCAGCCAGCTGATCGGTCTCAGCGGGAGCGGGCGCAGACGAAGGCGCCGCACCTTCCTCCGGACTCAGCCGGCGAAGGCCCGCCCGGGAGGTCTCTTTCACCTTGTCTGTCAAGCGCTTCCAACTCGTCGTAACCGTATCGTCAGGCATGACCATCTCCTTAATGAGCGATGCTGTCTCAAATCCATGACCAGATCGGTACGCCGCCGCACACTCGTGCATCCGGCGCGTCTCAGCTGGCGGCTCGGTCGGCAGATTGCCGCCCGTCGCTCAGGCCCGCCCGCGCGTAGGTGCGCGAGCGTACGGAAGGCGCCGGTTGAGGAGCGCAAGCTCGTGCAGGCCACCGATCGGCATGCAACGCGCGCCGCCCGCAGCCTGGAAGATACCATGAGCCTTTACGCCTCACTTGCTGCTCCCGCAGATGTGTTCTACGTCGTTCAAAGCACCGGCGCCGCGCCCGGCCGGCGAGAGCACCGCTTATGTTCCCTTTTATACGAGACGCGTCCGCACGCGCACACCGAGCTCGTTCGGCTCACTGCCGCGTATCCCGGCGACTACGCTGTCTGGAAGGGTACGACGCACATCGAGCCGCCCCGGTGGGGCCATGCCGTGATGCTGAGCGACGGCAAGGTGGTTGCACCAGGAGCTGGACAGGCAACCGTGTCAGCGGCACCGCCGCTCGAGGCCGGCGCGGCCGCGAGCTAGCGCAGTCAGCCGACCTGCGCCTTGGCGGCCACGCGCAGGACCGCCCGGCCGAACAGACTGCCGGGTATGCTATGGATCACGATCTCGCTCATGAGGTGTGCGCTGCGCTTGCGGCCTGTTTCGCGAAAAGATCGAGCAGCGCCGGCCAGCCGCCATCGACCTGCTGGCGCATCTTTTCACCCGGCGTCGCGCCCATTCGTTCGAAGTTCCTGTGCTCGAGCTCGACGCGGGTGCTGGTGGCGGTTTCCACCAGAAATCGCACCTCGACTTCGGAGGCAAACTCGATTCGGGCATCAGGCTTCCAGTCCGCGCTGATCTCCCAGCTGACGACCAGGCGCTCGCTCGGCTGCCAGATGCGCACGTGCCCTATGGTGATATCCGTGCCGTCCTCGCATTTGGTGTACCAGCGCCCGCCTGCAAAGGGCTCGATGACGGATTCTCGGATCGGCGCGGCTCCGATGCCGTGGGATTTCGGCCACCAGCGATTGATCCCGGCGGTGAACAGCTCGAAGGCGCGATGCGGTGTCGTCGCAACGACCACAGTCTTGCGCACCGGTGCGACGCTGATGGTTTTATTCAAGGTTTGTTCCTCCCGCGAGCTGGATTCGACCTCTGCGCTTCGTCCTTGAAGGATCCGAGTGCCTCGTCCCAAAACTGGTCAATCCAACGCCGCAGATCGCCGAGACCATCCGGATCGATGCAATACACGCGGCGTGCCCCTTCGGATCGATTGATGACCAGCCCGGCTTCCTTGAGCGCCTTGAGATGCTGAGAAACTGCAGGACGACTGACCGGCAGCCCCCTGGCGAGAACGGCGACGGACTTGGGACCGGAGCGAAGCCTCTCAAATACCCGGCGGCGCGTGGGGTCGCTCAGGCACCGCAGTGCACTCTCGTAAGCCATTGCTTACGGTAAGTGACCACTTACTTAATGTCAAGCACCGCCCGATGCCGCGGCAGTACCATAAGGTCCCTCCGAGGAGGAGTCGCCATGACCGATCTTTCGGGCTTCCGGGTCACCAACAAATGGCCGGCGCAGCATCCCGAGCGGATACAGCTGTATTCCCTGCCTACGCCGAATGGCGTCAAGATCTCGGTGATGCTCGAGGAGACTGGCCTGCCCTACGAGCCGCATCGCGTCAGTTTCGATACCCGTGACCAGCTGTCCCCGGAGTTTCGATCGCTCAATCCCTACGGCAAGATCCCCGCCATCCTCGATCCGAACGGTCCGGGCGGGCAGCCACTCCCGTTGTTTGAATCCGGTGCGATCCTGATCTATCTCGCCGAGAAGAGCGGCCAGTTCCTGCCGCGGGATCCGGTCGCCCGCTACCAGACCATTCAGTGGCTCATGTTCCAGATGGGCGGCGTTGGCCCGATGTTCGGTCAGCTCGGTTTCTTTCATAAGTTTGCGGGCAAGGACTACCCGGACGAGCGGCCGCGTGAGCGCTACGTCGCGGAATCCAAACGCCTGCTCGGTGTGCTCGACTCGCGGCTCGCCGGCCGCACCTGGATCATAGGTGACACCTACACGATCGCCGATATGGCCATTCTGCCGTGGGTGAGAAACCTCATCGGTTTCTACGAAGCAGGTGAGCTGGTGGGTATCACGGACTTTCCGCATGTCACACGGGCACTCGATGACTTCCTTGCCCGTCCGGCGGTTGTCAGAGGTGTTGCCATCCCCAGCGGGGGCTGAACTCCTGCGCGATTGTGGCTAGTGCGCGTCCGGCAGCCAGTGCACGTCGTGCTGCATCTGCCCGGCGATGTCGTCGAGGTCACCCGCGCCGCGCGTCAGCACCGCGATGCCGCCCTGCTCCGCGGGCACGATCACGCCGGTCATTCCCGCCTCCTGGAAGGTGCGGCGCGCGCGCACCTGCTCGTGGCGCAGGATGAGCACCGTCGCCGGGCCGCGCGCGGTCTGTATCACCAGGTGCGGCACGTAATGCCCGCGGAACCAGCAGCTCTGCGCGTACATGATCTTGTCCGAGGTAGTGTCGAGTACGATGCCGGCGGCGCGCAACGCCTGGGTTATGCCCTGGGCGCTGACGTGCTGCGTGGCGAGCCAGCTCTGCGGTTCTGCCTGGACGTGCGCCACGACTTCGCGGGCGAGCGTGTCGCTCGGCCGCAGCAGCCACACCCCAAGCATCGCAAAGGTCGCGAGCACGACACTCGCGGCCAGTGCCCACCGGCGCCAGGGGAGCGGCTGCCTGCCGGAGCGCGGGCGCGCGATGTCGGGCGGGCGCTCCAGCGCGCGGCGGATATCGGCATCGAGGCCGCGCATCTCGTCGCGGTACCTGGCGCAGGCCGCGCAGGTCGCCAGGTGTTCCTCGAGCACGGCCGTCGCGGCGCCGGGATCGGCACCGATGAGCAGCCGTGCGTCGTCGCAGGTCACGGCAGCTTCTCC
>CATPBQ010000260.1 GCA_955652795.1 uncultured Steroidobacteraceae bacterium
GTCAGTTGCCGGCCCCGCGCTGAAGCGAGCGCCGGGATGTATTGATACTGCGCGGTGCGAAACGAGTCGAGGATGCGGGCAATGTCGAGCACCGAGCCAATGAAAGGTCCGTAGTTGCCGGACCTCAGCAGCGGGGTACTGCTGGTCTGCATGGCCAGATCGCTCGCGGGACCGGACGTGAGCGCCTGGGCAATCGTTACACTGTGACCATCGTTCAGAATCAGCGATTCCCGGCCTTGCAGAAGGCAGGAGGCCTGCAGTAACGCAATCTTGTCCAGACACTTCTCGTCCACCTTGATGGCCAGACTGCGTGCCACGAGGGGCGCGGCTTCCTCGAGCCGGGCGGGATCGGCCTCCCCAAGGGTACGAATCGCGTCCAGATACCTTTGCAGTCGCGAGCGATCGAGTGTGGCCTGGTTAAGGTCCTGGGACGTGCGCACGAATGCCCCCGGACGGCCGCGCACAGCATTCACCAGTGTGTTGAAGTCTCCGCCGGTCTCTGGCGCGAGGAACACCAGTAGCTGCTGAGCATCCTTGGGCACCGTCAGGGTCATCCCGTCCTGCGAGCACTTGCCGGTCCACGTCTGGCAACGCGAGAACCACTCCGCCGGAGGCGGATTGGTCGATCCCCTCAGAAAGGCCGCTACCATGAGGTAATGCGCGGACTGCACCGTGGGCAGATCCGCCTTCATCCACACGCGGTCACCGGCCGCGAGGTTCGGAACCTGCGAAGCCGGCAAGGTCATGGCACCACGGGTGACTTCGAGCTCAATGCTGGGTCCGGCAAGGTCGAAGGGAGCCGGGTCGGCATGAGCCGCTGCTGCCGCAGCGAGACCGAGAGCGGCGCCCAGCATCAGGGAGCGGTACGAGGAGCGCATTGCGCTATTTTAGTGGCACGCTCAGCAATGTCACTGAGCAGCCGGTCGCATGTTGCACTTAACGCTGCAACCCGCGCCCTGCGGCCCAGAGGCTTCGCAAGCCTGCGCGGCGCGACACGCACACCCATGCGGATCATTTCTCCGCGACTGCGGAACTTGCCCGCCGGATGAGTGTCGGCGCGTCATGCGGTCGCCACAAACATCTTCGCCATGAGCCCGCGCAGGATGAAACGCGGCGTCAGAGCGCCGGAGATGGCCAGCAGGCGGTTTGTCAGGCCAACGACGCGAACCACGCGACCCGGGTCATACGCAGCCAGGGCAACGCGTACGACCTTCTCCGGGGTTGCGAAGGGCAGGACCGCTACCCTCGCCAGGCCTTCCGCGCTGCGCGCCACGGCGAGCACCGGGTGTCCACGCTGTGCGAGCGCCCTCGTGAACGCCGCTCCCACGCCACCGGATGCACCGGTGACGATCGCCCAACCCTTACCCGTCATGCGCACCTCCATCGCGCGGCTCGTACGTGCGCCGCAGTGCCTGCTACTTCCTGTCCGAGCGCGTCGCTGCAATCGTAACGAGAACGAGTCCGTCGGGCGGAATCTCGAGCGTGAGAGCGCCGGCTTCGAGCGGGCGTGCGACGGGCAAGGGCACTGCGGCAGCGGTGCGCAATTCAGTGAGTTGGCGTTGCGTCGGATAGCGCGGAGATCCCATTCTCTCGTACGCCGGGTGAACATTTCCGTGTTCAGCGTCCAGTGACTGAACGCTTGCGGTGCGTGCGGCGCTGTTCTTCAGCGTCAGCACCACCTTGCGGGGCTTCGCAGTCGAGCCGATCTCGGTGTAGTTCCAGATGGCGAGGACCAGTGCTCCGTCGCCCCGGCGCGTCAGCAGCGCGCCCTCGGCGTCGGCGGGGAACCGCTGCTCGCCGAGTTGGTGCAGCAGGGCAAACGCGTTGAAGGCCGGCTTCGGAATGCCGCCCGCAGCCAATAGCCCGAAGCCTCCGTAGAACGGCGTCTTCACAACACCGCCCTCCTCAAACACGTCGGAGAACGTCCAATAGGACATGTCCTGTACGAGTCCGTCGCATTGGCGAACCATCTCCGCCAGCCACGGCCCCATGTAGGGGGCGTCGGTCACTTGCGGGTGGTTCGCGAAGCTTGCGTTGAATTCCGTCCAGATCAGCGGCAACGACGGCAACGGGGATGCCTGGATTTCGGCATGCACCTTCTGTACGGCGCGACACACCATCCGGTCACGCGCAACCGGCTCGGCGGAACCGAATATGTTCTCCGCGGTATCGTCGCCGTAGACGTGTGTCGAAATGAAGTCGACCGGCACACGGTTTTCCCTGCAGTGCTGGATGAATGCCGGAACCCATGCGGCTTGCGCCGTCGCCGGCCCTCCGACGCGCAGGCGCGCATCCACCGCCTTGAGAGCCCTGGCGGTGTGGTCGTACAACGTCCAGTAAGTGGACTGCTTCGGCTGGCCTGCCCAGAAATCGAGATTGGGCTCGTTCCACACCTCGAAGTACCACCGGCTGACCTCGTCGATTCCGTAACGCTCGAGCAGGTGCCGCGCGAACGCCGTAATCAGCGCATCCCACCGGCCATAGTCCTTGGGAGGCGAAACGACCGGACGGTACCAGAAGCTCTGTCGTATATCGCGGCGGGCGAGCTGACGCGGCATGAAGCTGAGCTCGACGAGCGGTCGAACGCCGTTGGCCAGAAGACCATCGTACACCTGGTCGACGTACGAGAAGTTGAATATGGGCTCTCCCTTTGGACCTTCCGTGTACACGCCGAGCTCATCGTGGAAGATGCCGTGAAAGCGGATGTAGGCGACTGCGGTGACGCTGCGCACAGCGCGCAGGTCCTCACGGTAACTCTCGCGCAGCGTCAGCGCCGCGCGCCCTGATCCAAACATCCGCTCCCAGAAATGCGGAAATGGTCGCGTCGGCGCCGTCGCATCCACCGTGATGCCGCTGTCACCGACTTGTGCGCTCACTCGCGTGACGGCGAGCGTCAGTACGAGTAACGCGATCGACGATCGCCAACTGTTGCGCATCATGCACTGCTCCCTGTTCCGTACACTTACAAGCTGCTTGATTCCGACCTTGCCTTACAACTGCTCGAATCGGCGCCCGGTCTTCGGGTCAAAGAGGTGCAGCCGGTCAGGCGAAAAGGTCAGCGTCACGGCATCCCCCGGAGAGGGGAGCGAGTGCGGAGGCATGCGCAGCATCAGCTCCGTGTTGCCGGCGCGTGCATTCAGAAACGCCTCGTTGCCGACCGGCTCGATCAGCTCCAGCACGGCGCTGAGGCGCGGCTGGCGCGCCAGCGACCCGGTCGCAGCGCCCAGACGCAGGTCCTCGGGCCGCAGACCGGCGACGACCTCCGCCCCGACAAGGGATGCAAAATCCGGTCCGGTCCCGCTGGGCTCTCCGAGGTGCAGCCGTGTGAACCCGAGCTCGAGTTGCAGCCCGTCCTCATGCACGAGGCGCCCGCGCAGAAAGTTCATGGCCGGACTGCCGATGAATCCCGCCACGAACAGGTTGGCGGGCCGCTCGTAAACCTTCATCGGTGCGTCAATCTGTTGAATTTCACCGCCGTCGAGCACGACGATCCGCTGCCCCAGCGTCATCGCTTCGATCTGATCGTGGGTCACGTAGATCATGGTCGCGCCCAGACGGCGGTGCAGCTTCGCGATCTCGGTGCGCATCGCCAGACGCAGCTTCGCATCGAGGTTGGACAGCGGCTCATCGAGCAGAAACACCTCCGGATCACGCACCAGCGCGCGCCCGAGTGCGACGCGCTGGCGCTGTCCGCCCGAGAGCTGCCGGGGCCGCCGCTGCAGCAGCTCCGTCAGACCCAGCACCTCCGCGGACTCACGCACGCGGCGCTCGATCTCGGCGCGCGACTGGCCCCGCAGCTTCAGGCTGAAGCTCAGGTTCTCGGCGACCGTCATGTGCGGATACAGGGCGTAGCTCTGGAACACCATCGCGATGTCACGATCCTTCGGCGCAACATCGTTGACGATCCGGCCGCCGATACGCACCGTGCCGGAGGTGGGTGATTCAAGGCCCGCGATGATCCGCAGCAGCGTCGATTTCCCGCAGCCCGAGGGACCGACGAGGACGACGAACTCCGAGTCGGCCACTTCGAAGGTCGCATCGGCGACGGCGATGTGCTTGCCGCCGTAGACCTTGCCTACCCGGTCGAGCTGTACCGCAGCCACTCCCGCTCCTCACTCACTCAGTGCGAAGCGTACGCCCGTGCGCAGGGGCACGGTGCACCCGCGCGCGAACTCGGATAAAATTTGCATCCGGGGGGCTCAGAAAACGTTTTCGTAGCATCCTGCGGAGTATTGTCCGATAACAAGGACGAGGTGCGCCATCACCTTTCCAGCGAATTTCCTGTGGGGTTGTTCGACTTCGGCATATCAGATCGAAGGCTCCCCGCTCGCCGACGGTGCTGCGCCGAGCATCTGGCAGCGTTTCGCGCACACCCCCGGCCTGGTGTGCGACGGTGATACCGGTGATGTCGCCTGCGACCACTATCGCCGCTACGCGGATGATGTCGCGTTGATGAGGGAGCTGGGCCTCACAGCCTACCGCTTCAGCATCTCCTGGAGCCGCGTGATCCCTCAGGGCGCGGGCGCGGTCAATCCGGCCGGGCTCGCCTTCTACGACCGCCTTACGGATGCGTTGCTCAGCCACGGCATTGCACCCATGGTGACGCTTTACCACTGGGATCTGCCGGCGGCACTCGATGACCGCGGCGGTTGGCTCAATCCCGATGCAGCCAAGTGGTTTGCCGAGTACGCCGCGATCGTGTTCCGCA
>CATPBQ010000261.1 GCA_955652795.1 uncultured Steroidobacteraceae bacterium
GGCCTGCTTCAGCATCGTCTCCAGGGTCTGCGCCGTGCTCTGCTGCCAGTTGCGCGGCAGATCCCCGCGCAGGCGGCGCTCGAACTCGCGCGCCAGTTCCGGGAAGACCTGCGCGTAACGCACCACCAGCTCCCGCCACGCTGCTTCCAGCGCGGCTCCCTGCGAGCGGTGATCCCACGCGGCGCGAATCTCCTCCGGCACGACAAACGGCGGGTAGGGCCAGCCCAGTGTCTGGCGCGCCGCGGCCACCTCGTCCGCGCCCAGCGCCTCGCCATGCGCCTCCTTGGTGCCCTGTCTGTGAGGCGCGCCGTAGCCGATGATGGTCTTACAGCAAATCAGCGACGGACGATCGCGCGCCGCGCGCGCCGCCTGGATCGCGCTGGTCACCGCGCCGGCGTCGAGTCCGTCGACCTTGGGCACCACGTGCCAGCCGTAGCCGCCAAAGCGCTCCGGGGTGTTGTCGGTGAACCAGCCGCTCACCTGGCCGTCGATCGAAATGCCGTTGTCGTCGTAGAAAACAATGAGCTTTCCCAGCCCCAGCGTGCCCGCCAGCGAGCACGCCTCGTGCGACACCCCTTCCATGAGGCAGCCGTCACCGCAGAAGGCGTAGGTGTAGTGATCGACGACGTCGAAGCCCGGACGGTTGAACTGCGCACCCAGCAGCCGTTCCGCGAGCGCCATACCGACGGCGTTGGCAAGTCCCTGGCCCAGCGGCCCCGTCGTGGTCTCGATACCGCAGGGCAGGTCGTACTCGGGGTGGCCGGGGGTCTTGCTGCCGAGCTGGCGGAAGTGCTGGATGTCCTCGATGGTGAGCGGGTAGCCGGTGAGATACAGCAGCGAATACAACAGCATCGAGCCGTGACCGTTCGAGAGCACGAAGCGATCGCGGTCGGGCCAGCGCGGATTTGCCGGGTTGTGCCGCAGAAAATCCCCCCACAGCACCTGGGCGATGTCGGCCATTCCCATCGGCATGCCCGGGTGTCCGGAGTTCGCGCGCTGCACGGCGTCCATGGACAGGGCGCGGATGGCGTTGGCGAGTTCGCGGCGTGTAGTCATGCGGCCCTTCAGGCGGCTCGTGGCCGCATGCTCGGTCTCCGACGGCAAGTGCCGCGCTTCGGCTCGAGGCGCGCGCACCGTGCAGGGGCGCGCATTTTCCACCAGTCGCGCCCGATGCTCAATCACAGTTGGCATAAGCTAACGCCCGTCCCCGCAGGACCCGAGGCGACTTAAGTTCCCGCGTACCGACTTGAGCGCGGGCCTGCTTCACATTATCCGCATCAGGAAGCGGTACCCCGTCATGTCGCGCGCCGGGGACACGTTTCGCGCGGCGACCTGGTTCACTGCGGGCGCCGCGGGGCCTCTGCTACGCTCCCCTCATGAGTGCTGTGCGTCTTGTTCATTTTACCGACCCGCATCTCTACGGCGACGAGAGCGGATCGCTGCGTGGAGTGGCGACGCTGCCCGCGCTGACCGCGGCCCTGACCCAGGCGCGCTCGCGCGACTGGCCGCCGGATGCGCTGCTGGTGACCGGTGACCTCGTACAGGACGATCCGGCGGGATACCCGCACTTCCGCCGCCTGTTCGGTGCGCTGGGACTGCCGGTGCTGTGCCTGCCCGGCAATCACGACGAGCCCCAGGCTATGCAGCGCGAGCTCTCCGCAGAGCCGTTCGTGCTCGGCGGTTTCGTGGACCTGGGGCGCTGGCGTATCGTGCTGCTCGACAGCTGCCTGCCAGGCTCGGCCAGCGGTGCGCTGAGCGCGCAGGCCCTCGCCGGGCTCGAGCAGGCGCTCGCCGGCGCCGGCACACGCCACTGCATGGTGTGCCTGCACCACCATCCGGTGCCGATGGCCAGCCGCTGGCTCGATCGCGTGGGGCTGACGAATGCGGCCGAGTTCCTGCATGTCATCGACGGGCATCGCAACGTACGCGCCATCGTGTGGGGCCATGTGCATCAGAATTACGACGCACTGCGCAAGGGCGTGCGGCTGCTGGCGACGCCTTCGACCTGCGCGCAGTTCCTGCCGAGCGTCGACGAGTTCGCGTTGGACCGCCGCCCGCCGGCCTATCGTACCCTGGAGCTGCGCGCCGATGGCTCGCTGCTGACGGAGGTCGTATGGGTCGAACAGCACTGCGGTGGTTCCTCGCGCTCGGCCTGCTCGGCAGCCTGACCGCGCACGCCGCCAGCCCCGTGTGGGCGATCCGCGGCGCACACAACACCGTATACCTGGCCGGTTCCGTGCACCTGCTGCCCGCAGGGGATGCGGCGCTGCCGCCGGCGTTCGACCGCGCCTACGCGGATTCGGGAAAGCTCGTCATGGAGCTCGATCTGGGCCAACTCGATCCGCTGCAGGCGGCCGGCTGGATGATGGAGCATGGCGCGCTGCCGGCGGGTACCACGCTGCGTGGCGTGCTCGGGGAGCCGCGCTACGCGCGTGTGAGTGCCGCGGCGGCCGACCTCGGCCTCTCGATGCAGGTCCTCGACAGCCAGTCGCCCTGGGTCGTGGGGATCGAGCTCGCCGAGCTCGAGTACCTGCATCTGGGTTTCGACCCGCAACAGGGCGTCGAGGAGCAGCTCGTGCACCGCGCGCAATCCGACGGCAAGCCGACCGCGGGCCTGGAGACTCTGTCCGAAGAGCTCGGAGGCCTCGAGGCGCTGTCGCGCGAGGACCAGTTGCGGCTGCTGGACCAGACGCTGAGTGAGCTGAAGGAATCGCAAAGCGAGCTGCAGGCGGTGCTCAGCGCCTGGCGCCGCGGCGACGCCGCCGGGCTCGCCACCCTGCTCGCGCGCGAATACCGCGCCTTCCCGGCGCTGTATCGCCCGCTGGTGACAGCGCGCAACCAGCGCTGGCTGCCGCAGATCGAGCAGCTCCTGCACGCGGAGCGCAACTGCCTGGTGATCGTGGGCGCGTTGCACCTGGTGGGCGACGGGGGATTGCTCGAACTGCTTCGCAAGGACGGCTTCGCGGCGGCGCAGCTCGA
>CATPBQ010000262.1 GCA_955652795.1 uncultured Steroidobacteraceae bacterium
ATTTTCTTACTGGCGCGCATTGGGCTGGATTCTCCCCGCAATCGGTGCCTTTGACCACCGACGGCGCGGCGCGGCGCGGCCGGCAGCGCGGCGCGCTATGATGAGTTCCGCTTTGGCGGTCCGCAACGAAAGGCTGGAGCGCAATGATTCGGCCAGGTGCTGTGCTTGCTGTTGTAACTGTCCTCACCGGGTGCGCGGCGGCGTGCTGCGTGGCGCGCGCCGCCGACACCGCGATCGCGAAGGTCATGGGCTCCATCGACATTGGCGCGGATCAGCACGCGGGGGATCTCTCGACGGTAAACGGATCCATTCATATTGGCGAGAATGCCGTGGTCGGCGAGGCCACCACCGTCAACGGCGGCATCTCGGTGGAGCGACACGCCACGGTGACCAAACTCGTGACCGTCAACGGATCCATTCACCTGAACGAGGGGGTGCGCGTAACCGGCACCGTCCAGGCGGTCAACGGCACCTTGACGGTCGCCAACGGCGCAGACGTCGCCGGCAGGCTGGCCAATGTCAACGGCGCCATACGCGTCGCGGCCGCTCACGTCGGGGGTCTCATCGACACCGTGACGGGTGACATCGAACTGGGTCCCAACGCGCACGTCGATGGCGGAATTCACGTAGAGAAGGAGAGCAGCAGCTGGATTCATTTCTTCTGGTTCTGGTCCGATGACACCCCGCGCGTCGTGGTTGGACCGGGCTCGGTCGTCGGCGGCACCCTCCGCTTCGAACGCAATGTAAAACTCTACGTCAGCGACCGCGCGACGATCGGGCCCGTAGAGGGCGCCACCGCCGTCAGATTCTCCGCAGAGCGCCCACCCCGGTGAGCGCTCGATGCCGGCGCCGGGGCCGCGGCGCGCGAGCGGGCTGGCAGCCCTGAGCGACCGCAGCAGCAGCAGATAGTGTGCGAGCCGACAGTCAAGCAACCGCTTAACTATGTCGCTGAAGAGGTATGTCTCGCGAGCAGATCCGGCGCAGATCACACCCGGAAAAACTCCGCCAGGCGCGCACGCGCCTCCCGGCCCGCCTCGAGATTCAGGCAATTGACGATCGCGAGGCGAAACCCGCCGGGGGGCATGGGGTGCGCCTCGGGTGCGCGGTCTTGGTGGAAAGTGATCTGCACGCTGCGCACCTGCGGCATGCGCCGCACCTCCTCGACCAGCGCCACGGGCGGATGTTGGTATTCGCGGCCGTGCGGGCCGAACAGTGCGACGCTGTAGCCGATCCTGCGGTCGCGATCGGCGTAGCGCCACTCGCCGTGCTCGTAGAGGCCTACCACGGCCGCCAGCCAGTCGGCGCCGTACAGGTCCGGCCACTGGTCGGCAAAGCGCAGATGCGCGTCGATGATCCGCCCGCCGATGGTCTCGAGGTTGAGCATGCCGCTATAGCTCGCAAGGTGCTGCGCAACCCACGCGCGCAGACCGTTCTCCAGCTGCGCGCGCGCTGCGGCTTCGATCGTCCAGTAATCGAAAGTTCCCTGGCCCGCCGGCGCGCCCAGACTATGGCGCAACCACAGCGCCCGGCCCTGGCGCACCGCGAGGTCGGTGCTCACGTGCTCGCCTTCGAGCAGCGTCATCCAGAAGTGTCCCGGCCTCTTGTACCGCTCGTAGTGAGCGCGATCCGGCAACACCCGGCTACCGGCGCCCATGCCGCGCAGATTGACGACGGGCTTGCTGAATACCGGGAAGCTCGGCGGGCAAACACCATGAGGCGCGCAGGCGATGCCCTGCGGCGCGGCGAGCAGCAGCTTGTTGTAGACCCAGCGGTGCGCCGGATTCCACTGGTATCCGTCGGCGTCCTCGGTGGGAATGCGCACCTCGCGCGGGCAGCCCACGCCCTCGAAGTACTGCATGCGCCAGGGGTCGGCTTCGCAGAAAGGCATTTCGCAGGCGTGTCTGTCTAGAACAGCCCGGTGATGCGCCCGTCCGCGCCGACATCGATGCTGTTCGCGGCCGGCACCCTGGGCAGCCCCGGCATGGTCATGATGTCGCCGCAGATCATGATCACGAATTCCGCGCCCGCGGCGAGCCGCACCTCGCGAATATTGACCACGTGGTGCGAGGGCGCGCCGCGCAGTTTCGGGTCGGTGGAGAAGGAGTACTGGGTCTTGGCGACGCACACCGGGTAGTGCCCATAACCGCCATCCTGCAGCTGGCGGATCTGCGCGCGCACTTTGGTGTCCGCGGTGATGTCGGTGGCGTGGTAGACCTTGGTGGCGATCGCCTTCATCTTGTCCCACAGGCTTGCGTCATCTTCATATACGTAGCGAAAGCCATTGGGCTCATCGCACAGGCGCACGACCTCACGGGCCAGCTCCAGCGCGCCGCGCCCGCCGTGCGCGAAGTGGGTCGCCGCGATCACCCGCACGTCGTGTGGGGCAATGCGGTCGATCAGCAGCTGGATTTCATGCTCGGTGTCTTCCGCGCGGCGGTTGATGGCCACCGTGCAGGGCAGGCCGTAACGGTTGCGGACATTGTCGATGTGTCGCTCGAGGTTGACCACGCCCCGATCGAGCGCGGCGAGATCCTCGCTCTTCAGGTCAGCGAGTTCGACGCCGCCGTGGTACTTGAGCGCCCGCACCGTGGCCACGATCACCGCGGCGCAGGGCCTGAAGCCCGCCTTGCGGCACTTGATATCGACGAACTTCTCCGCGCCCAGGTCGGCGCCGAAGCCGGCCTCGGTCACGACGTAGTCGGCAAGCTTCAGCGCGGTGCGCGTCGCGATTACCGAGTTGCAGCCGTGCGCAATGTTGGCGAACGGGCCACCGTGGATGAAGGCCGGGTTGTTCTCGAGCGTCTGCACCAGATTGGGTGCGAGCGCCGTCTTCAGTAGTGCCGCCATCGCGCCGTGCGCCTTGAGCTCGCGCGCCAGGATGGGCGAGTTGTCGGCGCGGTAACCGGCGACGATCCTGCCCAGGCGTTCCTTCAGATCAGCGAGGCCGTTGGCGAGACACAGGATCGCCATGACCTCGGACGCCACCACGATATCGAAACCGTCCTCACGCGGCACGCCGTCGGCGCTGCCGCCGAGTCCGATGACGATGCGGCGCAGCGCCCGATCGTTGACATCGACCACGCGCCGCCAGGTGATGCGGCGCACGTCGAAACCCAGCTGGTTGCCCTGATAGATGTGGTTGTCGATGAGCGCGGCCAGCAGGTTGTTGGCGAGCGCGATGGCAGCAAAGTCGCCGGTGAAATGCAGGTTGATGTCCTCCATCGGCACCACCTGCGAGTAACCGCCACCGGCCGCGCCACCCTTCATGCCGAATACCGGTCCCAGGGCCGGCTCGCGCAGGCACACGATGGCCCGCTTGCCGAGCAGGTTCAGCGCATCCCCCAGCCCCACGGTCGTGGTGGTCTTGCCCTCCCCCGCGGGCGTCGGCGAGATCGCGGTCACCAGCACCAGCTTGCCGTCGGGGTGGGAATCGAGCTGCGCCAGGTAGTCGAGCGACACCTTCGCCTTGTAGTGCCCGTAGGGTTCGAGACGCTCCTGCGGTATCCCGAGCCGCTCGCGCGCGAGCGTTCCGATGGGGCGCATGGTGGCGCGCTGTGCGATCTCGATATTGCTCGGGAAGGAGCCGGATGCGGCGGCGGGCGTGTCGGGCATGGTGCGTGCTGCGGCAGTTGTACCGGCCGGTGATGCTACCAGAGGCCCGCACCGAGGGCGTTTGCCTTGGTTACAATCCGTCCCGATGCTGTGGCTGAAAGCTTTCCACGTGGTGTTCGTGGTCACCTGGTTCGCGGGGCTGTTCTACCTGCCGCGCCTGTTTGTCTACCACGTGGCGGCGAGCGATGCGCCGGGGCTGGCGCGCTTCGCAGTGATGGAGCGGCGGCTGTTTCTCATCATGAGCGTGGGCGCGCTGCTCGCGGTGCTGTGCGGCGCCGCCATGATCCTCAGCGCGCCCGGGTATCTGACCCTGGGCTGGATGCGCGCGAAGCTGCTGCTGGTCGCGGCGCTGGTCGGCTACCACGGCTGGTGTTACCAGCTGATGCTGGCGCTGCGCGCCCATCAGAACAGCCATTCGCAGCGCTGGTACCGCCTGTTCAACGAGCTGCCGGGGCTGCTGCTCGTCGCGATCGTGGTACTCGCGGTCGTCAAGCCCTGAGGCTACCAGATCCTGACCCGGTCCTCGGGCTTGATGTACAGCTTGTCGCCCGGCTGTACGTTGAACGCCGCGTACCACGCGTCGATGTTCGGCAACGGTCCGTTGACGCGAAAGTTGTCGGGGCTGTGCACGTCGGCCATCACGATCTCGCGCAGCGCGCCCTCGCGGTACTTGCTGCGCCACACCTGCGCGTAGGCCAGGAAGAAGCGCTGATCGCCGCTGAGCCCATCGATCACCGGTGCCGGTTGCCCCTTGAGCGAAATGAGGTAGGCCTCGTGCGCCATGTTGAGGCCGCCCAGGTCGCCGATATTCTCGCCGATGGTGTTGGCGCCGTTCACCTTCAGCCCCGGCAGCGCCTCGAATGCGGAGAATTCCTTGATGAGGCGCGCGGTGCGCGCCGCGAACACCTTGGCGTCCTGTGGCGTCCACCAGTCCTGCATGGAGCCGTCGGGGCCGAATTTGCGCCCCTGGTCGTCGAAGCCGTGACCGATCTCGTGTCCGATCACCGCGCCGATGGCGCCATAGTTCACCGCGGTGTCGGCGTTGGGGTCGAAGAACGGCGGCTGCAGGATCGCCGCCGGGAACACGATCTCGTTGTTCGAGGGATTATAGTAGGCGTTGATCTCCTGGGGCGTCATCTGCCACTCGGCGCGGTCGACCGGTTTGTCGAGGCGCGCGACCTGATAGTTCCAGTCCCACTCGGTCGCGCGGCGCACGTTGCCGAGGAGATCGTCGCGGCGGATCACCAGCGCCGAGTAGTCCTTCCACTTCTCCGGGTAACCGATCTTGGGCGTGAACATCGCGAGCTTCTCGTGGGCCCGCGACTTGGTCTGCGGCGTCATCCAGTCCAGGGCGTCGATGCGCTCACCGAGCGCGACGCGCAGGTCCGCCACCAGCTGCTGCATCTTCGTTTTCGAGTCGGGCGGGAAATACTGTGCCACGTACAGCCGCCCGACCGACTCACCGAGTGCCCCATCGACCGAATCCACGCCGCGCTTCCAGCGCTCGCGCTGCTGCGGCTGCCCGCGCATCGTCTGGCCGTAGAACGCAAAGCGCGCCTCGTCAAAGCGCCTGGGCAGGTACTGCGCGTGGCTGCTGAGATAGTGGAAAGTCAGGAAGGCCTTGAGCGTCGTCACCGGAGTGCGGTTGAAGAGCTCAGCGAGATCATGAATGGCGCTGTACTCGGCGAGCACCAGCTCCTGCCGGGCGCCGAGTTGCTGGGCCTCGAGGAACACCTGCCAGGGGAATCCGGGCGCAAAGCCGAGCAGCTGCTGCTTGCTGCGCGGGTTGTAGATGGCCTCCACATCGCGGCGCTTCTCGATCGGCCACTGCACCTTCGCCGCCGCGGTCTCGAACGCCATGATGTCGCGCGCCTGGGCGGCAGCATCGCTCGCGCCGCCGAGGGTGAGCATCTGCGCGATGTAGGCGACGTACTTGCCGCGCAGCTCCTTGAGCTGCGGATCGTCCTTGAGGTAATAGTCGCGGTCGGGAAGGCCGAGCGTCGCTTGGCTGATAAAGACACTATAGCGGTCGGGGTTCTTGAAGTCGGCCGGCAGCTGCACCTCGAACAGCGAAGCGAATCCAGGCTCCCCGAAGAGCTGCGCGAGTCCCTGGCGCGTGTTGGCCGCGGCGATGCGCTGCAGGTCGGCCTGAACGGGCGCGAGACCATTGGCCTCGATCGCCGCCTCGTCCATGAAGGCCGCGTAGAAGTCGCCGATC